>NZ_JBHIQG010000683.1:0-798 GCF_042196425.1 Bartonella sp. AD328YNZD
TTGGCGTTACGATATTTGGTAATGATGGTATTTCACGATTAGCAAAAAGATATGGTTTTTTTCATGAAGCAAAGGAAAAGGAAACTTTTTATTATTGGACTGGGCGAAAGTCTGAATATATCTTTGAACCAGCTTTTGGCGTAAAACCGCTCACCGATTCACGCTTGATAGGATTTCATATTCACAGAAAGATAAAGACGACGCAAAAACCTCAGGAAGGAAGTTTTTACCATTGGGCGGTATCTCGCATTCCTGATATTCATGATTTTTTTAGGTAGAGTTATTATTGCTATTTTAATAATTGGGATTTTAATCTATCCTAAACAGCTTTTGATTGTAGCTTGCACAAGAGAGTAATGTTAACAAATGGATAAAAACATTGAATGTGTAAAGAGCGATTGTTATATGAACGGAAAGTAAAAATATGAGTGATCTAATGAAAACGACATTAAGCCTTGTTCCTATGGTTATTGAACAAACCAATCGTGGTGAACGGGCCTATGATATTTTTTCCCGTCTTTTAAAGGAGCGGATTATTTTTATTAATGGTCCTGTTGAAGATGGTATGGCAATGCTTGTTTGTGCACAATTGCTTTTCTTGGAAGCGGAAAATCCTAAAAAAGAAATTAGTCTTTATATTAATTCTCCAGGTGGTGTTGTGACATCTGGTATGGCTATTTATGATACTATGCAGTTTATTCGTCCTCCTGTTGCTACGCTGTGCATGGGGCAGGCGGCATCTATGGGGTCTTTATTGTTAACAGCTGGAGCAAAGGGGCATCGTTTTACATTGCCAAA
>NZ_JBHIQG010000684.1:0-797 GCF_042196425.1 Bartonella sp. AD328YNZD
GTAACTGGAAAAAGCGCAGCATTATTTGCAAAGAACGGCGGATATATTGATGTCACGGATGTAATACTAACAACAATGGATGGTAACGGATACGGTGCAGCCTCCACTGATCCTAACAGCTTAATTGAATTACATGGGAAAACAACGATTAATAATGCTGTAACTGGCCTTGGCGCAGAAAATAGTGGTACCATCACAATGAAGGGAGGAACTGTAACTGGGACAAGCGCAGCATTGCTTGCAAAAAGTGGTGGACATATTAAGGTTGCAGATGTCACTCTAACAACAATAGGCAACGGATACGGTGCAGCTACCACCGATCCTGATAGCTTGATCGAATTGCAAAGCAAAACAACAATTAATAATGCTTTCATCGGGCTTAATGCAGAAAATAGTGGTACCATCACAATGACGGGAGGAACTGTAACTGCTGCAAACATGGCAGTGCTTGCAAAAAGCGGTGGGCATATTAAGGTTACAGATGTTGCTCTAACAACAAATGGTAACTATGGCGCAGCTACCACCGATCTTGATAGCTTGATCGAATTGCAAGGCAAAACAACAATTAATAATGCTTTCATTGGACTTAATGCAGAAAATAGTGGTGCCATCACAATGACGGGAGGAACTGTAACCGCTGTAAACATGGCAGTGCTTGCAAAAAGTGGTGGACATATTAAGGTCGCAGATGTTGCTCTAACAACGATGTATGGCAACGGATACGGTGCAGCTACCACCGATCCTGATAGCTTGATCGAATTGCAAGGCAAAACAACAATTAATAATGCTTTCATCGG
>NZ_JBHIQG010000685.1:0-796 GCF_042196425.1 Bartonella sp. AD328YNZD
ACACCAAGACCGCTCACATCAATCTGCATATCAGAGCCCCCTGGTTGATAGGTTTCTGTGATTTCTTCCAACGTAGGTAATTTGAGGGTTTCAAGATCAAGATGAAGATTAACATCATCATCAACAATCAGGGTAAAACCGCGAACAATTCTTAAAGTCATATGTCGCTCCTTGCTGCTTTGCGATAACCCTCTAGCGTATCGCCAAAGGCATAAATCATTTTATTTTGGATATCTTCAGCAAGCCGATTAAAGTAAGCTCCATTGCGCCGGCTGCCAAAGCTTAAATCTTCTAGAGGCGGCACTTCTTCTGCATCAAATTCCACCCGCAATTTCCCCAGTTGTAAATTGCTGTTGGAATTTAAATCACGGTCAAACCAAACCCGCCCACCAAGCAGTGCACCGCGTGCAATCATATCATCAAGAAAGCTGGTCAAAGAGCGGGTAATGGCAATAACATGTTGACCGGTCAGGTTTTCATCATTGGCCCAAGGGCGTAAATTATTGATGATGGTTTTTTCCAGTGCTGCACGGGTGCGCACCACATTGACAAAACGCCAAAGCGGATCACTAGAGGTGGTATGGTTTCCCCATAAAATGCGCCCATTGGAAGCTACTTCTCCCTGCCCATTTTGACTAAGTCGTGCGGGAATAAAGGTGGCAATATCGGCTTTATTGAGACGATTTGCCTCATGATCAATTTCCCCATCAAAGTAGCTAATGGGGCGTGCTGTCCCTAAAATGCCATGCACATCTTGATTGGAAGGAGACCAAAAAACACCGCCCCTTTGCTTGTC
>NZ_JBHIQG010000686.1:0-795 GCF_042196425.1 Bartonella sp. AD328YNZD
TAAGTACTACGAAAAACATCAACGCCAGCAGATAAACGATACCCTAAGAAATAAGGATCAACAAATGATAAATTATAATTACGAGATTTTTCTTGCCCCGCACCTAATCCTAAACGAACATATTGACCACGTCCCCCAAGATTACGTTCAGTAACAGAAACTTCAAGTGACATACCAGGACTTGTTCCCCCCGTTGTATACCCCCCTGAAAGAGAGAGATCTCCTGTTGAAGCTTCAACGACATCTATCACCAAAACAACTTGGTCAGATTGCTCGGTAGGAACCATTGAAATATTAACGGCTTTGAAAAAACCTAAACTTTCTAGACGACGTTTTGCCCGCTGTAATAAAGTTTGATTGTAGGCATCTCCTTCATTCAAATCAATCTCACGACGAATGACATAATCACGCGTTTTCTCATTACCACGTATATCAATACGCTGAATATAAGCACGTGTACCCTGTTCAATATTATATAAAATTGAAATTGTATGATTTGCTAAATTACGATTTCCCCGCGGTTCAACTTTAGCAAAAGCATATCCCGAATCAGCAACTTTGTTATTAATAGTTGCAACAGACTGTTCAATATCTTCTGCACTATAAACATTACCTGGCTGGGTTTTAAGCATCCTTTTTACAGATTGAACGTCAATTCCATCAACATCACTTTCAACTTGAATATCACTAATTTTATAACGCGCCCCTTCATCAAGAACAAAAGAAATTTTATACGTATTGCTTGCTGCATCAAAAGTTGCTTTAGAAGAGACTACACGAAAATCTGCATAACCA
>NZ_JBHIQG010000687.1:0-794 GCF_042196425.1 Bartonella sp. AD328YNZD
GAACCACGAACTTCGGATAACACAGTGTTTTTTATAGAAGAATCATGATTTTCACGTACATTGGTTGTAATGATATCGGCTCGTAGAGAGAGGAGGGGGGTTAAGATGAGTCCATTGTGCGTGTTGAAGCGCTTTTTCCACTGAAGCTCGTTTGTTAACCGCAAACTATTTCCAGCTATACCAGAAAGTCTTACTATGTTGAGAGAATTTGCGTTCTTGTCGGGTGAACTGAAATCAGCATGACGACGATAAATTGATTGCATATTACTATGGAAGGTGAGCTCTCCATTATAAATGGGTTCATCTGGTGTGAAAGTATAATCGATGCGTGGTAGAACCCACGCTTGCCGAGAGTGACGTTCATAATGAGGATCATTCAATATCAAATCTTGAACTTTAAAATGATAAAAACGCATATCAAAATAATTTTTTCCTGCAAGACCATTCAGATAGATCTGAGAAAGTTGTGTAGGATTGTTATAGTTTTCAAGTTTATAGGCACGACTAAAATGCCGATCTGACTGTGCAAGAATATCCCATCCATAAGTCCAGTGTGAATTAATACGAAAGTCCCCTTTTGTTGCCAGCATATAACGATTTTTATACTGTGCATCAATTGTATCATTATCAAATTTATGCGGTTTTATTTGATATATATAAGCAAAGCGAATGTTATAACGGCCCGTTTTAAAACGTTGACGCCATTCCCCTTCGGTCAAAAGCCCTTGTTGGGTATAAACCGTAGAAGAAAGTGTGAAATCGTAATGAGGAGCGAGATTCCAGAAATAAGAATT
>NZ_JBHIQG010000688.1:0-792 GCF_042196425.1 Bartonella sp. AD328YNZD
ATGGAATGGTTCTCGGCGGAAGGCAGGAGGGGGCTGGTCAATAAACGAAAATTGGTCACACATGATAGAAAAGACTGTCACACAAGCATTTTCGCATAAACCAACTGTTTCGGGGGTAATACAATCTAGTGGCAATCTTATTATTAACGCTGATACCATTGACAACCATTATAGCTCTATGAGAGCAGGGGGAAATGCCGATATCCACGCCAATGTGCTGACCAATTTAGGTGCAACGGCTTATAAAAAAACCTATATGGGTTGTAATGCCAATATCCAGGATGGTTATTGTTATGGTTATAAAGCTGATGGAAGCCGCGATGTTTCTTTAGATATAGCCAATGGCAAGGATCGCCAGATTGGTTCAGAAGCTTTGGAGAGCGTTCCTGGTCTTGTCCAAGCGGGTGGCACGTTGAATTTGGTGGTCGATCAACTCAATAACACGGCAGCGGAAGGTTCCATTACAGGGGATGCGCATTTTAAAGCACAAGCAGTTGAAGGCAATCCACTGGAGTCCTTAAGTGGTTTAACCGGGGCTGGCGCTCTCTTTACACCAACAGTCGATCTCAATAATGCGGGGGAACTTGCTGAGGGGCTTCCTTTACCAAAGCCCCAATCGGGTGGGGTTGGGGGCACGCTACCCAATCAAAATTTCATTTATGAAACGCGGGCAGAATTTCTTGATGTCGGCAAGTTTTATGGCTCAGCCTATTATTTGAACAGAATTGGTTACAATCCTGACAGAGAGATTTTTTTCTTAGGCGATGCTTATTTCGAAAAGGAATTGATTGA
>NZ_JBHIQG010000689.1:0-790 GCF_042196425.1 Bartonella sp. AD328YNZD
ATATAGGAGCACTCGCAACTCTGCCCTGCGTAAAAAAACGCAATGCAGAAATAGGGGACACTCCGCTAAACATTATGTCCTCTGAAACAACTAGAAAAAAGAGCGTAGAGGTGTATGTAATTCACACACAGAAACACTCCTCAAAAACTAAATCTAAGCTCAGCTTCTCTCTCTTTTACGATATCCCTCCCTTTGTCCTATGTGTGCCTGTATATCTTCATCCTCAAAATAATCTGCTAACTTTTTGTAACAAAAAACTGCACATAATTCCTTGACCTCCAAACTATCTATATCCCTAACTACTCAGGCGGATTTTTACTTAGAAAGCTTTTGGGGAAAGCTTTTGGGGTACTGAGCCTATGCCTATGATCTGTAGGGGCAGTGCTTTACGGCTTAGATAGAGAAATAACAGCTTTTTACACTATCCTAACATACATAAAGCAACCTTAAGAGAAAAAACTCTAAAAGTTACATATCCCTATCCTTGGCGCAATGTACTATCTGTTTTGAAAGAGACATCTCACATTATCTCTTGGACATCTGCTCTAGCCCCATTTACCGTTTCTAGGGTGACATGTTCTTTAAAAAATTAATGATTTTTGCGATCTTTTTTAGAAACCAGCGTAATGAGGGAGAAAGTATGCCGTGAGAAAAAAAGGGGCAGCTTTTTGCTTTTGCAGCCATTGGTCCTGATGTTTGAACGGAAACTGGCAAGTGGTAAGGGGAAGGCTACATATTTTTGATGTTTCCGTTTCGCGATAGTTTTTTCCTATTTGAAATGCTTCTGCAA
>NZ_JBHIQG010000690.1:0-781 GCF_042196425.1 Bartonella sp. AD328YNZD
ACGGAAACATTTGAGTTTCAAAGAACACAGTCACGTCTTTTTGAAATGCAAAGTCACGATTATTTGAAACTTTGGGAAGAACATTTTCTTTTGAAGAAGAAGCATTGATTATACTTTTACCTTTACGTAAACTGTAAAAATAATAACTCTTTGAAATTAAAGATATGCAATAATTCTGTTGTATTTTTTTTAAATTCACTTTATCGATACATCATGATAATTTTCTAATAGTTGTTTGTGCGGAGGGTTATTGTTTTTGTGAAGAGAGAAATTTGTAAATTTCATTGCTTTACTCCTTTTTATGATATTGTTTAAATATGGTTGAAGTCAAAAATATTCAGTATACGGACGCAAATGAGTGTGCGCTGGATTGTCTAAAAGTTAGGAAAAAATAAAATGGCACGAAAAAAAATAGCTCTCATTGGTTCAGGTATGATTGGTGGTACTTTGGCACATATTATTGGGCTTAAAGAGCTTGGTGATGTTATCTTATTTGATATTGCAGAAGGTGTACCACAGGGTAAAGCTCTTGATATTGCTGAGTCTTCACCTGTTGATGGTTTCGATGTTCATTTAAAAGGGGCAAATGCCTATGATGCAATTGAAGGTGCTGATGTTGTTATTGTAACAGCAGGGGTTGCACGGAAACCTGGTATGAGCCGTGATGATCTTTTGGGTGTTAATCTAAAAGTTATGGAACAAGTTGGTGCTGGAATTAAAAAATATGCACCTTCAGCTTTTGTTATTTGTGTTACAAATCCCCTTGATGTAATGGTATGGG
>NZ_JBHIQG010000691.1:0-779 GCF_042196425.1 Bartonella sp. AD328YNZD
AATCAAGCGAGGAGACAGATGAGAAAGATCTTTATTATAACAGGAATGATTATAGCTTTTGGATTGCCAAATTTAGCTCTAGCATTCCAATGGGGGCATTATCCAAATCCAAATGCATTAAACAAGAATTCTCCATCTCCTCCATCAAAAGAATATTTGGAGCTTATTGAATTATTAAAAAAACAAATTGATTTAACAGGAAGAGAAATTTTATTCGCAGAAGGCATTCATAAAGCTCTAACAAAGGATAAAATCAACGATCATAGAAAAGTGGATTATACCAGTTTTTTTCTCAAAAATCCAGAATCGATCTACGATGAAAATGAACGTTCAAATGAGCTATATAAACAGATTTTAGAAAATGAAGAAAGGATTTTTGGAAGTCCTAATCGGATGGGTCCAGCTCTTTTTGCACGTTTACAACATATGTCAGCCCTAGATAAAGCTGTAACTTTGCAAACTTTTCAAGCAGTAGAAAATCGTTCTCGCTATATCATAGCCCTGTTAAATGCATTGGATAAAACAGATAATGTAAAAGAGATCTTGGATGTTCAAACAATTGTGGAGGGCACATTAACTATGATTAAAAATGAATCTATAAAGCTGCAAATGGTTGCACATTTACGTGACGCTGAGCGCGTGCTTACTAAAATGTATAGACGCAAAATTGATATGAAAATTTTTAACAGTACTAATAAGGATATGCCTCGCATACGGTTTTACCAAAATTCTTTATAACATTTGTTTTCTCTATTTTATGAAAATAATCCTATTGTACA
>NZ_JBHIQG010000692.1:0-776 GCF_042196425.1 Bartonella sp. AD328YNZD
TACGACATTATTGTTGATGATTCACCGACAAGCCCCAATGAAAAAGAGAAAACTTTTGCAGCAATTACGCAGATGTTGCCGCTGCTTGGTGGTTTCTTAACACCGGAGATGATTCCAGATCTTTTAAAGCTTTCCCCACTACCGGCAACATTGGTAGCAAATTTAACGGCAAAAGCACAGCAGGAACAACAAGAACAGCAGCAACAGCAGATGATGCAACAAAGCCAAGGAGCACAATTAACTCCAGAGCAACAAGCAAAGATTGCTGTTTTACAGCAAGAAGCGCAAGCAAAGAGCACACTCTATCAACTTGATGCGCAGCAGAAACAAACGGCATTGCAGCAGAAAAATATCGAACTTTTCTTGAAACAAGAACAAGCGCGTATGCAGCTCGAACTTCAACAGGCAAAAAATGAGATAGCGCAGCGTGATTTAGAACGCAAAGCTTTACAGGCACAGTTGGAACACTATCGAGTTTTGACAAGAAATATAATAACACATTGAAGGGACAGAATATGGAAGAAGAGTTTACGCCTGAAGAACAAGCAATCTATGATGAACATTTTGCCAGTGATAATGCTGTTAAGTTGGTCGAGCCAGAACCAGTTGAGGAAGTTTTTGATGCAGAGGAAAGTTCTGAACAGCCAGCTGTAGAACCACTTCAGGAGCAGCCAAATTCTGATGTAATAGAATCTGATAAACTAGAGCAAGAGCGGCAAGCACGCCAAAAGGCAGAACAAAGCGCCATTGAAGCGCGTGAATTGGCTATTGAACTT
>NZ_JBHIQG010000693.1:0-776 GCF_042196425.1 Bartonella sp. AD328YNZD
TGATTCTAGATGCTTTGGGAGGAATTGCAAAAGTGCGAGTCATACACAATCCTATATTAAAATATGTTAATAGCTTCGTTTATATGTTAGAATCACAATGATTGATGAAAGTGTAAAAATCTATAAGTTCTATTCACTTGCAAAAATAGCACCATGATAATTTTTAAAACTAATACCTTTCTGTTCATTACATATCACAGCTATTGTTTTCTAGGGATATAATACCACTTTTATAATGAAAGTGACGGGTAAAACAATTAAACTATTAGAAAAAGAATTGATTTTTTTTGAAACAGTATAATCGCATAATTTTACAGAAAGGAATAAATATATCTAAAATATTATTATTACTGTATAAAAAATAAAAATGTTCCATCTCCTTTTAACGAATAGTTTTATATTATAAACAATACTATTATGTCATATTTATAATATAGTATGTTTTTATTATTAAATTTTATAAATATAAATAATAAAAATAAATTTAAAACTTATTAAACATAAACTTACTAAACTATAAGTATTCAAAACAAAATATAATAATTTATATATTATATTTTTATAATTAGTAATTTTATTTTTACGTTCTCAAAAAAATAAATAAATTTTATCATATATTTTTTTATATTTGTGATGTATTATATATTATGTATGATATGTTATAGGGTAAAAATATATTTTATCATGTAATAATTTCGTTTTTCTTATTGTATATTATGACAAAAAATGGGTATTTATTTGATTTTTTTGTGTTTTGGCAATTTTATAGAATAATT
>NZ_JBHIQG010000694.1:0-776 GCF_042196425.1 Bartonella sp. AD328YNZD
TTAAAATATGTCTTTTTTGTGTTCTTAAGTGTGTTTCTAAAGGTTTTTTTGGGGAGTTCATTATGAAGAAATTATATACCATACAACTTTCTCATTTTTCTTTTGTTCAAATTCTTTCATTGGTTGTGGCAGCGACATTTGTATCGAATGTTACCTCTGTTTTTTCAGCAAATCCTGATTTTAGAAATACATTTGTTGAAGGTTTAAACGCGGTATCGGAAGGGGAGGGTTTTGCCATGAGTGTTTCCGCGTGTTGTAATGATGTTGAACTCTGTTGGAGGAGATTCTTATGAAAAAAAAATATTCCACACAAAATTTAATTAAAGTTGTCTCTCTTAATACGGTAATGGCGACACTCTTATCGAGTGTTTCTCCTGTTTTTGCGGCGAATCTCTCAATAACAGGAGAGATATTTAGAAGCACAAATAGTGTTAATGTCATGTATCCGTATGGTAGTCATGGGAGTGTTGTTTTTTCTGGTGATGATGACTTCTGTGGTGCAGACAATGTTATTGGTCGTGGCGGCAAACAACAACAAGGAATTGCTGATAATCGACGAATAACTGCAGAGCAACAATATAATAGATTTATTACTGATCAAGAGTTTAACGGTCGTCATCCTTATGGTACGACCACTGAACAGGTTATTTGGACGGGTGATGGATACACGGGTAGCACTAATGGTAAAGTTTTGGGTGCTTATATAGGGGGAAGTACTGGTGGTTTTACTAATGCATTGCCTGAGGCTTATGGTGCTTATTCTTTTGCAACAGGGT
>NZ_JBHIQG010000696.1:0-769 GCF_042196425.1 Bartonella sp. AD328YNZD
TGAGAGGAGGCAGAAGCACTTCACCAATGCTAATCCCCAAAGCCACAATGCGGTTTTGTAAGAGTTCAAATTGTCGCATAGCACCGGTTGCTTGTTTGTCGGCTTCTTGTTCTACCGAGCCTTTAAAGACTTGTGGATCTTTCACATAATCTAAAGCTTGCCCTAACAATTCAGGGTTACCCATCAATTTGGCAAAATCGCCGGTAAAATCGCGCCCCGCAATGGCAATCAGCGAACGCATCCCTTGTTCGGATTTGCCCAACACATTAAAAAAGCGCACCAAGGTACCGGTGGCATCTTTGTCGAGATCTTGCATGAATTTTTCGCGGGAAAGCCCAATATTAGCAAAAGCATCTTCAATATGTTTGCCCCCAGCCTGAATGCGCGCACTCATCGCATTAAAACCACGCGCGGCACTCTCAGGAACAATCCCAGCAGAAATCATCGCTGTACCAAATGCCGCGGTTTCGCGGGCTGTCAACTTAAACATGGTTGCTGCACCGGTGGCACGATTGGTAAAATCAGACACCTCACTGGCCTTTGCCGCCATGTGGTTAGAGAGATGATTGATGGCATCGCCTAGATCTTCAATGCCTGCTTGATTAAGCTTAAAGACATTGCGCAACTTGGCAAAGCGCTCCCCAATCTGATCCCCCGTCATATCAAAAGCAACAGCCGCTTTGGCTGCATAAATGCTAAAAGCTTCTAAATCTTGTTCACCAATCCCTGCTTGGCTAGCACTGGTCATCAATTCTAAGACTTCACGAGC
>NZ_JBHIQG010000697.1:0-769 GCF_042196425.1 Bartonella sp. AD328YNZD
TGAAACACTGTTTAATTTTTTTACGCGTACGCGTGCTGTACGTCGCAATATTATTGATGCCGGACAGGAAATTGATGCTCCTGATTTTGGACGTCAGAGTGTTTCTAAAAAAGGGTGAATAAAAGCAAGGGGGGTTGTTGAATTTCGTTGGTTTTTTCTAGAAATCGATAAGAAGTTTTTTCTTTATTCAGTCATAGATTGCAATAAAAAAGGGTGGCGATTGCTTCGATACAGATAACCATGACTTCAAAAGGTTTTATGTGTGCACGATCATCTTGCTTAGTTCTCTATAGGGCATGTGATGTACAGAAGAGGTTACTGATCTGTAGAAGTAACAAAAAAATGAAGTCGTTGTAGAACTTCATAGAGTGGGTTATTGTTTTTGTTTTGGTATAAAGTCGGGCTTGACCGTATTGATTATTGACCTTTATATTGCAACATTGCAAAATGTTTATTTGCAGAGTTTTGATGATTTTTATAAAACTTGAAATAGACTGAGGAAGAGTTTTACCAGAAAGTATTGAGTTTTGTTAAAAAATATCTTTTGGTATAGCTATCGTATTTTTGGTGACGCAGTAAGTCATTATTGGCGTGATAATGGGAGTGCTTTTGCAAGCCATGTTGCGCTATCGGGGCTTTTAGCATTTTTCCCTTTTTTTATTTTTGGAACATCTTTTGCTCGTTTTCTAGGTGCTTTTACCTATACACCGCAAAAAATTAAAGCACTGGTGCAGTTATTGCCTGATGTTATTGCAGAGCCTTTATCTCA
>NZ_JBHIQG010000698.1:0-767 GCF_042196425.1 Bartonella sp. AD328YNZD
AAAGCTAAAACAGCCCAATGATAGGAACCGCGTGCCTATTAATAAAACAATCCCTGCCGAAATCAAGCGAGGAGACAACGGAATCTCATAAACTGATTTATGAAATTAATAATGTAATGGTCAGTCTTTCTAAATATGTGAAAATTAAAAGGTATGAAATATGCAAAAGCTGATTATTATCATAGCGATTAGTGCTTTTTTTGGAACAACAAACTTAGCAAGAAGTAACACTCTTACTAAGCAAGGAGGAGGTCATAGCCGTTTTGCAGTTCCTAGTATAGGGTCAGGAGATCTCGATTCAAGCAACAATTATAAACCAAAACCACCAAAAGGCTATGAGCCACCACGTAAACTTCCACCCGATATTAAAATTGACCTTTCTAATTTGGGAACGATAAGAAATCGCGTACCGTCCAAACCTATTGGCTCTAAGCCATCTAACACACCTCCAGTATCTCCCACAGCTCAGGTACCTAAATCAACTTTCGTATCTGCTCCATCAGCAAAATATCTGGAGCTTACTAATCTATTAAAAAAAGGGGAAATTATTGAGCTCTTAAAAAAACAGCTTGAGTTGAAAAAAAAACAAATTTCACAAACAGAAAAAACCTATCAAGCTATAACAAAGAATCAGAAAACAAACCCAAAGCAAATAGACTTTTCTAGTTTTTTTCTCAAAGAACCAGAATTGCTCTATAAGAAGAATCTGCTTTTAAGGGAATCATATCAAAAGATATTGGAGGAAGAAAACAAAATTTCTGGGACTT
>NZ_JBHIQG010000699.1:0-766 GCF_042196425.1 Bartonella sp. AD328YNZD
AATATGAGCATTACTGCTGCACAAGTAAAAGAACTTCGAGAATTATCTGGCGCTGGTATGATGGACTGTAAAGCCGCTCTAGCAGAGACTAATGGTGATATGGAAGCTGCTGTTGATTGGCTTCGTAAAAAAGGGATAGCTAAAGCAGATAAAAAGGCGGGTCGTACAGCGGCTGAAGGATTAATCGGAGTCGTATCAAAAGATTCACATGCGGTTTTGGTTGAGATTAATTCTGAAACAGATTTTGTTGCACGCAATGATGGATTTCAAGAGATTGTGCGCAATATAGCAACAGCCGCCTTGGATACGCCAGGTGATGTTGAATCTGTTTCTGTTTCTCTTTATCCTGGTTCTGAGAAGACTGTAGAGCTTACAATTAAAGATGCAATTGGTACAATTGGTGAAAATATGACATTTCGTCGTTCCGCTAAATTGTCTGTTGAGAATGGTGTTGTTGCGACTTATATACATAATAGTGTGGCTGACGGTCTTGGTAAGCTTGGTGTTTTGGTGGCAATTGAAACAACAGGAAATAAAGAAGCTGCTCTTGCTTTTGGTCGTCAGGTTGCGATGCATATTGCAGCAACCAATCCGTTAGCACTCACAGCACAAGATGTTGATGCTGGTGCTATTGAACGTGAAAAAGCGATTTTTTCAGATCAAGCACGTCAGTCTGGAAAGTCTGAAAGTATCATTGAAAAAATGGTAGAAGGGCGTATGCGTAAATTTTTTGAAGAGGTTGTTTTGCTTTCACAGGCTTTTGTTA
>NZ_JBHIQG010000700.1:0-765 GCF_042196425.1 Bartonella sp. AD328YNZD
TAAATCTTATTAAAATATATAAAACTTAGAAAAAATAGTCTCTTTCTTAAAAAGATCAGAGGTAAACAATATGCGTGGGATTTTGGATCACTTTGATATGCCATTGAATAAAAAGATTTCCGTTCAACAGACTCAAAATTTTTCATGTCAGCCGTTACCAAAACGATTTTATAAACAAGTAAAAATTGCTTGTGAGGAAGGAGGCTTTACTCTCTTATTAGATGGACATTCTGTTAAAACGCCCGCAAGGCGTCATTTTTATGTGCCAACGCAAGTGTTTGCTGAATTCGTTGCTCAGGAATTTGAGAGCCAAAAGCACGTTGTTGATCCTGCAAAAATGCCGATGACGCGTTTGGTTAACACAGTTATTGATGGTATCGCTGATGATATGCAGGCGGTTTTTGAAGATTTATTGCGTTTCGTTGCATGTGATATGATCTTTTATCGTGCACAAACACCTACAGAGCTGGTGCAAAAACAATCTAAACAGTGGGATCCTTTATTAGATTGGGCAGAAGAAAAATTGGGGGCGCGGTTTTATTTGACAGAAGGGCTAATGCATGTGGAACAATCACCAGAAGCACTTCAAGCAGTCAGTAATTATTTACGTAGAGTTGAATCTCCTTATATGCTTGCTGCACTTCATATGATGACGACCTTAACGGGATCTGCTCTCATTGCTTTTGCGGTTGCTGCGGGAAAGATTGATGCTGATCATGCATGGTCTATTGCCCATTTAGATGAAGATTGGATGATGGAACAATG
>NZ_JBHIQG010000701.1:0-765 GCF_042196425.1 Bartonella sp. AD328YNZD
TAAATCTTATTAAAATATATAAAACTTAGAAAAAATAGTCTCTTTCTTAAAAAGATCAGAGGTAAACAATATGCGTGAGATTTTGGATCATTTTGATATGCCATTGAATAAAAAGATTTCTGTTCAACAGACTCAAAATCTTTCATGCCAATCACACCCAAAACGATTTTATAAACAAGTGAAAATTGCTTGTGAGGAAAGAGGTTTTACTATCTTATTAGATGAACGTTCTGTTAAAACGCCCGCAAGGCGTCATTTTCATGTGCCAACACAAGTATTTGCTGAATTCGTTGCTCAAGAATTTGAGAGTCAACAGCACGTTGTTGATCCGGTAAAAATGCCGATGACGCGTTTGGTTAATACTGTTATTGATGGTATCGCTGATGATATGCAGGCTGTGTTTGAAGATTTATTGCGTTTCGTTGCATGTGATATGATCTTTTATCGTGCGCAGACACCTAAAGAGTTGGTGCAAAAACAATCTGAACAATGGGATCCTTTATTAGATTGGGCAGAAGAAAAATTGGGGGCGCGATTTTATTTGACAGAAGGGCTAATGCATGTGGAACAATCACCAGAAACGCTTCAAGCAGTCAGTAATTATTTACGTAGAGTTGAATCTCCTTATATGCTTGCTGCACTTCATCTGATGACGACCTTAACAGGGTCTGCTCTCATTGCTCTTGCTGTTGCTGCGGGAAAGATTGATGCTGATCATGCATGGTCTATTGCCCATTTAGATGAAGATTGGATGATGGAACAATG
>NZ_JBHIQG010000702.1:0-764 GCF_042196425.1 Bartonella sp. AD328YNZD
AGCTTTTAAACCTTCAACAACAGAAACCGAAGTTCCAGCCGCATGTGCCAGACCAGAACGTGTCCATATCTTCTCATTACGCACCAATTCCAAAACCCGCGATCGCGCTGGTGTGAGACGTTCTACATTTCCACCACAATATCGCAACCCCAGCATCTGCGCTTCCGGCTCTAAAGCAGCCGGTACAGACAAAACCAATCGCGCTACAAGACCAAAAGGTGCCATTGTATAGCGACTAACAAAACGCAAAAATGTGATCATTTCTGTCTTTAATGGGGGGCAATCAAAAACATGAAGAAGAAAGCGTAATTTTTCACGCGCCACAGGTGCAGCCCCTTGCCCATCGGCTCTCTTTTCTTCAACGTCCACAACAAAACCGCAAACTTCGCGTCCCATCACCGGAACCCGAACAAAAGACCCAACGTTCACCTCCATAGAAGATGGAACTTTATAACTATAAGGGTGAGCAACAGGAAGAAGAACCAATACGGATACAATCTTTTCCTCCATCATGTTTGAATTCATCTTTTTAACCAATCTACAACCCCTCGAGCACCAACAGGTCTATACCTTATCTTTAAATACTCTTAATTAAAATTCATTGCGGGATTCAATCTTTCCCCCCTATCACAGCACTTTTCTCACAAAAATTCTTTTAAACACTCATTCCATCATCAAAGCACCAACAAAAAACCAGCGCCATTCTCCAGTGCAAATAAAGCCCATCTACTATAAACATTCAACATGATATCGTAAGTATACCC
>NZ_JBHIQG010000703.1:0-764 GCF_042196425.1 Bartonella sp. AD328YNZD
TGAATCATCCATTGGATTGGGAGCTTAGATCTAAGATAATAATTTTTAACTTATACGGATTTTTTACAGCCCCCGTATAAAAGATTAATTAGAAATTATGAGCAATGACAAGAAAAACAAATGTTAAACAAATCAAAAATTGACTTATCATTAGAGAATAATTTTTGTTCAAAAGTACGTCTTTACCAAAATTGCGCCCTAAAATGAAGGTTGTTGATTTTTCAAATGGCGTGTCTTCTATTAATTCAACATTTGCTTCAGATACATTCAATATTATCTCTGCTAAAAATTTACAAGAAACTATACCTGTAGAGTAGGCAAAATCTATAATCGATTCCTTTAATGCGCAGAAACTACCTTTAGCTTGGTGGGTTGGACCTCATTCGTCTCATTATAAAGTTGATGAAGTTCTCTTATCTATTGGCTTAGAGCATGTTGAAACAGAGGTAGGAATGGCAGCTTTAGCGCAAGATATAGACTCACATGTTACTTCTATGCCGGATAACTTCAAAATCAAAGAAGTTGAATCTCTTCAAGATTTTAGAGATTACGGAAATGTTATGGCATCAGTATTCGAGCCTTTTGATGAAGAAGCGGTTATATTTTATGAAACAATAGGCCGTTGTTATAAAAAAGACTCTGATGTAGAGATGTTCGTTGGTTATATAAATAATAATCCTGTAGCAATATGTTTTTGTATTAAAGCGGATGGGATTGGTGGAGTGTATGATATTGTCACCAAGCCGGATTTTCAGAAAAGAGGT
>NZ_JBHIQG010000704.1:0-750 GCF_042196425.1 Bartonella sp. AD328YNZD
CAATGAGCCTAAAGAATTCATGGCAGATAAATGCGCTGTTGCTTCCTGATCAGACTGTCCTCCAGAAAGAAAAGCAATTCCTGGAACAGCAGCAGGAACCGTTTGTTTAAGCACCTGGACGGTTTTTTCAGCAACTTCTTCAACACTAGCCTTGCGTGCATCCTTGCCATCAATCACCATATTGGGCTTTAAAATCATCCCCTCCAAAAGAATACGGGCTTCAAACAATTCTTTAAAGACAGCCTGTAAAACAGCGCGTGTCACCTCAAAGCAACGCGTAATGGAATGCCCACACGACGGTCCATCCATTAACACTTCCGGTTCAACAATTGGCACAATATTCAACTCCTGACACAAAGCAGCATAGCGTGCAAGAGCTTGTGCATTTTGTCTTATGGCGCCTCTTGTTGGCAAAGTATCGGCATTAATAGCAATTACCGCACGCCATTTAGCAAAACGTGCTCCCAAAGCATAATAATCTTTTAGCCGCTCACGAAGACCATCCAACCCTTCGGTAATTGTCTCTTGGGGAAAAGCAGCCAATGGTTTGGCTCCCGTATCAACTTTAATGCCTGGCAAAGCGCCTGAATCCCGAATAAGATCCGTCAACATTTGTCCAGTTGATGCTTTTTGCCGAATGGTTTCATCAAATAAAATGACTCCAGAAATGGCATTTTCCATAGCTTCTTTTGCGCTAAAAAGCATTTCACGATAAGCACGGCGACTATCTTCATGAGATTCAACACCAAT
>NZ_JBHIQG010000705.1:0-747 GCF_042196425.1 Bartonella sp. AD328YNZD
AAATGTCGATAAAATGTGGATTTTTAGTTGGCACTTCAAGCCCCCCTCCGGTTGCGAGCGCCCTCGCATTGGTATTCCGGGAGCCTGAAAGCACTGACCTCGAATCAGTTTTTTTGCTTTTAGTGCTGAGAAGCACCTGGACATAGCAAAAACTCCCGGAATTCCGGGATATCCAAAAAAGTGGGTTCATTTTTACGCTCGGATTTAGGACCTTTAATCCCTCTTGATCGGTGCGTAGACGATCAAAATTACACTCTAAGTGATAAAGTAACTTCAGAAGCTTGGCAAGAAAAATCAAGAATTTTCTATTCTATTATGCCGTAAAACAGGGGGATGGTGTGTTGGTTTGAATGTGACTTAAGCATGTTTTGTTGTTTGATATATTATTGAATAATGTTGATCGTTGTGCTTTTTCCTAATCAGAAATCAACCACAAGATTGCTTTTTGTTTTTTCGGCTGGAGCTCTCTAAAGTTTCTCAACAGAGTGTGTTCTTTTTCGCTATAGGTTTCTTGATTGTGGTGTAAGAGGGTTTCTTTTGTGGGAAGATTTTCTTTTGTGGCAATGTCTGCATAAAAAAAGTTCATAGGAACTTCTAGTTTTTGAGCGATTTCCAGTAAACATTTGGCACTTACACGATTGAAGCCTTTTTCGTATTTTTGGATTTGTTGGAAACTGACACCTAAATGGCTTCCTAATTCTTTTTGGGAAAGTCCCATGGAAATGCGTCTATGACGGATTCTTTTGC
>NZ_JBHIQG010000706.1:0-747 GCF_042196425.1 Bartonella sp. AD328YNZD
GCATTGCTCATGCATTGCACGTGCATCATCATTACTTTTATCTTTGTTTTTATCCCATCTAGCTTTTGCTGCTTTTGATGCCTTTTCTGAAGATTTTTCTAAATTCTCATTGCAATTTAGTAACTCTTCTTCAACTTGTGCACTCCATAAATTTCCATTTTCCAAGCGGATAATTAATTTTTTTCGAATGAGTTTTTCTAATGATTTTTTAAAAGTTTGTACTGAACAGCCAACAGCACGTGCTAAAACAGAGGCATCATCATAAAGAGGTTCACAAGTTCTATACATAAAAGCAGTGAGTGTACTATAAGTGGCTTTTTCTGCTGCATCAGTGCCAGCAAAGTCCATAATCCACTCTTGATAAAAATTACGTACCCAAGGTAATTTATTTGCCATAATTACCCTCCTGCTCTTCAATAAAAGCTGCTTCTTTTAATTCCTCTTCAACCTGTAAACTCCACAAGCGACCATCTGCTAAACGAATGAGATATCCTTCTTCAAGCAAAACATTCAGTGCCGCTTCAAACTTCTTCACTGAATAACCAGTGTAATGAGATAAAACTTTAATATTATAAAAAAGAGGTTCACCAGTACGCAACATACGTAACCGTAATCGCATATAGATATTGCCCTCTACAGCAGGCAAATAATCAACAACTATTGCCCACTGGTCTGCAAAAAGCCTCGTCCATGGCAACTTAGTTGACATACTTCACCTCCCTTTCTCCATTATTATTGCAAGTGAAA
>NZ_JBHIQG010000707.1:0-746 GCF_042196425.1 Bartonella sp. AD328YNZD
TGAGGCAACAGAAGGCATCACAGCACTTTTGGCTGATATGTCACATGAATCTATTGAATTGATTGATCGAGTTGATGCGATAGATATTGTCGCAATATTGAAGGCTTTTTTTGCTTTTTTTACGCAACGCCAATCCTCTCTGCCAGACAATTTGGAGCAGAGCTAGCCCTTTATTATCACTGGGCGCCTTCAGAAATTAACCAGATGGATTGGCTGGATGTGATTGCTTATCGAGAAGAACTCGCGCGCCTGAAAGCTCAAGAATATGAAAGCCATAAGTTAGGATAAGATGCGATCATGGATGTTTCTCTTGTTGTGCGTTTTGTCAATCATCTGCAAGAGGGGATAGCTTCTGCTAAGCGAGATCTTGCAGCCTTTAGTTCAGATGTTGCGCATTTCCAAAACAAGACAAGGCAACACTTTAAAAATTGGTTTGACCCTGAACATTTAAGCCAAGCTACAGCCAATGCGGAAAATGCTTTCAATCATGCACGCGGGCGTATGGTGGGTGCCATTGCGCAAACCGCAACCTTAATTGCACCGCTCTATAAAGCCATGCAATTTGACCAATCGATGAAGGGATTAGAAAAGGTTCTCGATGCCCCCCTTGATCGCTTAAAGGAATTGCGCCGTTTTGCGCTTGAAACTTCCACCAAGATTCCGCTAGCGGCTCGTGAAGTCTTAGAATTGATGACCAGTGCTAGCCAAGCAGGGATTGGTGAACAAGATTTAGAAGCTTTTAGCAT
>NZ_JBHIQG010000708.1:0-744 GCF_042196425.1 Bartonella sp. AD328YNZD
TGCGTTGCATCCGAATCCATGCGGTAAGTTTTTCCAGGAATAATGATCCGTATCGGTGCTTTTTGTTTTTCTAGTGTGCGAATTTGTACAGGTGATGTATGGGTCCGCAATAATTTTCTCTCTCCCATTTTATCAACATCAAAAAAGAATGTATCATGCATTTCACGCGCTGGATGCCCTTCAGGAAAATTTAATGCTGTAAAATTATAATAGTCTGTTTCAATATCTGGACCTTCTGCAAGAGAAAAACCCAACGTTGTATAAATGGCAATAATTTCCTCAATTACCTGTGAAATAGGATGAATACGCCCCCGTTCCATAGGAGAAGAACGAACAGGTAAGGTAACATCCACCGTTTCACGAGAAAGACGAGCATCCATTGCTTGTCTTTTTAGAAGATCACGCTTTTGCGCCCATAACTCTAAAATACGATTTTTTAATCCATTAAGAACAGGTCCAACTTTATGGCGCTCGCCAGCATCCATTTTTCCTAATTCTTTTAATTTTTCAGAGATACTACCTTTTTTACCCAATGCTGAAATACGCACTGTTTCAAGTGCTTGTTCATCACCTGCTGCCTCTAAGGCTAAACAAATTTCTTGTTCCAGACGCTCAATATCATTCATATTTTTGCCTATTTTCTAATAAAGAAAAACCCGCACTCGCAATAGCCAGCACGGGACCTCGAATAAATAAATGCTTTAAGAGAACACGACTGGCTTACTTGACAGCGCCTTCAAAAGC
>NZ_JBHIQG010000709.1:0-744 GCF_042196425.1 Bartonella sp. AD328YNZD
ATAAATCGAATTACTGAAAACAGCTTTTGGGCATTCTGAGAAAAATAGCTCCTTGCTTCTTTCTTGAGATATTTAGAGCAGTATATCCATTTTTTACAACCAAAATTTCACAACGAAAACCAATCTAGAGTGCTTTTCCCCCCTCATTTCTACTTGAGTCTAGAAAAAGATCTTAAGCTTATGGCAAAAAGGTTTTGTTTTCAAACGATGGAATGGGATGTAATTGATCTTTTAGAGAATCGGCTCCAATTTATTGCAGCTGGAACACTTTCTTTTGATATATCGTGTGGTTTTGTTTTGGCTATGAAAATAATCAGACTATGCCAAATATCGCAAGGTCCTATAAATCAATTTATACTCTATAATTTATGCCTATAAAGTTGCTGTAAAGCGTGTGTTAATGAGAGACGTATTGTTTCAATTTTTGGGTTTTTCTTGTTTTTAATGGGCGCTATATCTCTCACATAAAATAAAATATCCAGAATAAAGTGCCATACAATGCCCCATATAGTCCATGTAAGATCATGGGATTGTGATAGACATATTAAAAAATACTTCCCAATTATTATTCACCTCCATACTATAAAACTCCGTCATTTAACGATATAGTTTTTGCACCTGAACTACCTAGAAAATGAAACTCGTCGAGAAGAGCCGTATCATTTACAAACCAGCGTGAATTAAGTATTTTCATCCTTTAGAGCAGGAAAAAAGTCAAACCCAAAGAGTATGTTAATCTCATAC
>NZ_JBHIQG010000710.1:0-740 GCF_042196425.1 Bartonella sp. AD328YNZD
TGGGGTGCCATTGTGGGGGAACCTTCGACCATGAAAACAGGTACCATGGACGCTGCTTTAGAACCTCTTTATGAATTTCAAGATGAATGGCATCAAGAGTGGGTAAAGAAGAAAAAACAGCAAGAAACAAAAGAGATTCTTAATGAATTAGATAAACGAGAAAAGAAAAAACAAGCCTATAAAGCACTCAAAGATCAAGATGAAGAACAAGCCCTTGCTCTTCTTTCACAAGCTCTTGAACACAAAGAAAGTGAGGAAGATGATAGTTCTATAAAACGACGTCTTATCGTCAATGATGTGACTGTCGAAAAGCTTGGGGAACTCTTAAAAGAAACCCCCCGTGGTCTCTTGTTGGTGCGTGATGAACTGGCTGGTTTTTTAGCCAATTTGGAAAGAAAGGAATATCAATCAGACCGTTCTTTCTATCTAACCGCTTTTAATGGCAATAAGTCTTACACCTATGACCGTATAGGACGTGGAACCATTCATATTCCCAATGCAACTCTCTCTATTATAGGGGGTATTCAACCTGCACGTATTATTCCCATTATTCAAGACATGCACCGTGGAATAAACGATGATGGTCTTATGCAACGGTTTCAAATGCTGATCTATCCCGATGAACGACAAGAGCAGTTATGGGTTGATAGACCTCCCAATCAAAAGGCATGGGAAAGTTATCAAGGGGTTTTTCGTTCTCTTTATGATAAACCATTAGGATCACCAAAATATCCGATAAC
>NZ_JBHIQG010000711.1:0-740 GCF_042196425.1 Bartonella sp. AD328YNZD
GGTCTCGTCCTTCTGACAAAAATCGCACTTGCACTTCTCGTAGGATGGGGGCCAATCTTCATTATTGCTCTACTCTGGCAACCAACTTACCGCTTTTTTGAGCAATGGATTGTACAAGTCGTAAGCTATACAATCCTCTTTGTACTCTTAGCTACCGTATTTAATTTAATGATGAATATCTTTGCAAACTATTTGGGCGATATGAAACTCGATTACAGACAGAATATGGGATATATGTTTGGAGGAGCTCTCATCCTGTCCATTATATCCATTATGCTGTTACTCAAACTGTCAAACATTGCCAATGCTCTCGCAAAAGGCATTGCATTTGGACATCTATGGAGACTAGATGGCATAGGAAGCAATAGTTCCCGTTAATATTCACTTTTAGCATCTATATGACAAAATAACCCAAACATTCCAATCTCAAAGTAAAAAATATTTGCACTGCAGCTGAAGTTTTCCATGAATAAAATCAGTTATGAAATCAAAAAATAAAATAAACACAAATTATGCACTTTACTTTATATTCAAAATTGTAATAATGACGAAAATTGTTATACTATAAATAACAATAAAAAAGAGTGGCCATTAAAATGAAATATATCATTTCTATAATTTTAATTATGAATCTTTTATCTGCTTGTGCACTAGCACCAAAACTAAAGCAACCAAATGATAGAAACCGCGTACCCATTAATAAAACAATCCCTGCCGAAATCAAGCGAGGAGACAGATGA
>NZ_JBHIQG010000712.1:0-739 GCF_042196425.1 Bartonella sp. AD328YNZD
GCTCCTGCTTCATCACGCGCACTGTATTTAAAATCCCAAGAGGTACAGAGTTTTTCATGGATAATAACAACGGGGAGTGTTTCACCAGTGATGGCTTTGCCTTCCCCCCGTCTAGCCAAAACAAGCTTGCCATCAACGGGTTTTGCTACCGCATCATAGTCTTCTGCAAGGCGCGTGGCAAAAGCCATATCGCTTTCAGAAGTTTGATCAATGTGACGCACAACAATTTTAGCAAGAGCAGGGTCAACTTTTGGTGTATAGCCATTGCGCTCTGCTATCTCTTGAACAATACTGCCAAGGGTTTGTTGGTGATAGGATTGGCTTTTGGGTGTTCTATAAGACGTATTCATAGAGGCGGCGCGTCCGGTCACGCTTAGGCTTTGAGGCGGGCTGCTTACAGAGATTTCATCAATCAGATAGGCTCCCATATCGCGGTTTTTGCCGCCTTCATAGCCAAGTGTGACAGAAATGATTGTTCCGATGAGAGGAATATCAAGAAAGCCGTTATCACTGTCACGGGCGCGGTCATCAAGCTCTATGGTAATGCGGTCACTTTTGTCTTCTGCTTCATCGGTAATTTCAATCGACAAAACATAGTCCATCAGCGTTCTTGTGATGTCCTCTCCATTTGCCATCACTGTGCAAAAAGGTTTCATGACTGGCTACCCCAAATTCTAATCACCGGTGTGGCTTTAGGATAGGGGAGGGTTGGCAAAACGATTGTGATGCCTGCTTTTAA
>NZ_JBHIQG010000713.1:0-739 GCF_042196425.1 Bartonella sp. AD328YNZD
GAATCTTCTCTTTCTCTGCCTTTGTCAGTTCCGCAGGCTGCTCCTACTTTTGATACATCTCTTAATTTTGATATTCCAGCGGGAACACAAATGGTTACAATGACAGTTCGTGAAGCGCTTAATCAGGCTTTGGCTGAAGAAATGCGGCGTGATGAAACAGTTTTTCTTATGGGGGAAGAAGTTGCGCAATATCAAGGTGCCTATAAGGTTAGTCAAGGTTTGTTGGAAGAATTCGGAGAACGCCGAGTTATTGATACCCCAATTACAGAGCACGGCTTTGCTGGGCTGGCTGTCGGGGCTGCTTTTGGTGGGTTACGTCCTATTGTCGAGTTTATGACCTTTAATTTTGCGATGCAGGCGATGGACCAAATTATTAACTCAGCAGCCAAGACACGTTATATGTCTGGTGGACAAATGACCGCTCCTATGGTTTTCCGAGGTCCCAATGGTGCGGCTGCCCGTGTTGGTGCTCAACATTCTCAATGTTATGCAGCATGGTATAGTCATATACCAGGTCTGAAAGTTGTTATGCCTTATAGCGCTGCAGATGCAAAAGGTTTGCTGAAAGCTGCTATTCGTGATGATAATCCTGTTGTTTTCCTTGAAAATGAGATTTTGTACGGGCATCAATTTGATGTTCCTCAACTCGATGATTTTGTTTTACCTATTGGTAAGGCGCGTATTCATAAGTCTGGACAAGATGTGACAATTGTTGCATGTGGGATTGGAATGCATTACG
>NZ_JBHIQG010000714.1:0-739 GCF_042196425.1 Bartonella sp. AD328YNZD
AATACAATAAGGTTGTAGATGCTTGGGGTAAATGTACAGATCGCGTCGCAGATGAAATGATGAAACGTATTCAAGCCGTCGATTTTGATCCTAAAACAGGTCGTCAACGACCGATGAATTCGATCTATATGATGTCGCACTCTGGTGCTCGTGGTTCTGCTAACCAGATGAGACAATTGGCCGGTATGCGTGGATTAATGGCAAAACCATCGGGTGAAATTATTGAAACACCCATTATTTCAAAT
Source organism: Bartonella sp. AD328YNZD (assembly GCF_042196425.1). Taxonomy (NCBI): domain Bacteria; kingdom Pseudomonadati; phylum Pseudomonadota; class Alphaproteobacteria; order Hyphomicrobiales; family Bartonellaceae; genus Bartonella; species Bartonella sp. AD328YNZD. Next base: position 246 of record NZ_JBHIQG010000714.1, read on the forward strand.
TTTAAAGAAGGTCTAACTGTTAATGAATACTTCAATTCCACGCATGGTGCACGTAAAGGACTTGCTGATACTGCGTTAAAGACGGCGAACTCTGGTTATTTAACACGGCGTCTTGTTGATGTTGCACAGGATGCTATTATTTCAGCAGTTGATTGTGGTACCGCAAAAGGGCTTACCATGCAGCCGATTGTTGATGCAGGACAAATTGTTGCCTCCCTTGGGCAAAGAATTCTTGGTCGTACAGCGCTTGTTGATATTCTACATCCTGTCTCTGGAAAGGTTATCCTTGAAGGTGGAGCAATGATTGAGGAAGCTGATGTTGCGAAGATTGAAGCAGCTGGGATTCAATCTGTTCAAATTCGTTCTGCATTAACATGTGAAACACGTCTTGGTGTTTGTGCAAAATGCTATGGTCGTGATTTGGCGCGTGGAACACCTGTTAATCAGGGAGAAGCCGTTGGTGTTATTGCTGCTCAATCCATTGGTGAGCCGGG
>NZ_JBHIQG010000715.1:0-739 GCF_042196425.1 Bartonella sp. AD328YNZD
TATCATTGAAAAAATGGTAGAAGGGCGTATGCGTAAATTTTTTGAAGAGGTTGTTTTGCTTTCACAGGCTTTTGTTATGAATCCTGATATGACTGTTGAGGCAGCTTTAAAGGACGCTGAGAAATCAATTGGTGCACCAGCAAAAATCACAGGCTTTATTCGTTTTGCACTAGGTGAAGGTGTAGAAAAAGAGGAGTCTGATTTTGCTGCAGAGGTTGCTGCTGCTGTAAAAGGCTAGTTATTGCAAACTCTTGACCAGAGATTTAAAGTCATATCATTGGTTGTAGAATCTCTGAGGGGAACAGTGTAATTGTTGAGAGGGCGTCACGTGAAAAAAGTGGTGCCCTTCGTGATGTCAAAAGCAAAAAGTAAATGGGCTTTTGGGGAGATTATTAATGGCATTAGCACTTCCGTATAAACGTATTCTTTTAAAGGCTTCTGGTGAAGCTCTTATGGGAGGGCAGAATTTTGGCATTGATGTTTCTGTTGTAGACCGTATTGCCGCTGATATTGCAGAAGTGCGCGCAATGGGGATAGAGGTTGCGGTTGTAATAGGTGGGGGAAATATTTTTCGTGGCGTTGCTGTTGCTTCGCATGGTGGAGATCGAGTGACAGGTGATCATATGGGAATGCTTGCAACGGCTATTAACTCTTTAGCATTGCGAACATCATTGACAAAATTAGGCGTTGAAACGGTTGTACTCTCTGCGATTGCTATGCCACAAATTTGTGAAAGTTT
>NZ_JBHIQG010000716.1:0-739 GCF_042196425.1 Bartonella sp. AD328YNZD
AATACAATAAGGTTGTAGATGCTTGGGGTAAATGTACAGATCGCGTCGCAGATGAAATGATGAAACGTATTCAAGCCATCGATTTTGATCCTAAAACAGGTCGTCAACGGCCAATGAATTCGATTTATATGATGTCGCACTCTGGTGCACGTGGTTCTGCTAACCAGATGAGACAATTGGCTGGTATGCGTGGATTAATGGCAAAACCATCCGGTGAAATTATTGAAACCCCCATTATTTCAAATTTTAAGGAAGGTCTGACGGTTAACGAGTACTTCAACTCAACTCACGGTGCGCGTAAAGGACTTGCTGATACTGCGTTAAAGACTGCCAACTCCGGTTATCTCACGCGGCGTCTTGTTGATGTTGCTCAGGATGCTATTATTTCAGCAGTTGATTGTGGTACAGCAAAAGGGCTTACCATGCAGCCCATTGTTGATGCAGGACAAATTGTTGCCTCTCTTGGGCAAAGAATTCTTGGTCGTACAGCGCTTGTGGATATTTTGCATCCCGTCTCTGGTGAGGTTATTCTTGAAGGGGGGGCAATGATTGAAGAAGCTGATGTCGCAAAGATTGAAGAAGCCGGAATTCAGTCAGTTCAAATTCGTTCTGCTTTAACGTGTGAAACACGTCTTGGTGTTTGTGCGAAATGCTATGGTCGAGATTTGGCGCGTGGAACACCTGTTAATCAGGGAGAAGCCGTTGGTGTTATTGCTGCTCAATCCATTGGTGAGCCGGG
>NZ_JBHIQG010000717.1:0-738 GCF_042196425.1 Bartonella sp. AD328YNZD
ACGATGCCAATGCGTAAAAGGCTTCCCTCTTTAAGGGTATCGGAAAGGCTTATTTTTTCTAGCGTTTTTACAACCTGTTCAATTTGCTCTTTGGTATAACTGGTTTTTTTGAAAGCATCGGCTATCTTTTGTTTTTTTCGAATAGGAATAATATCTTCAACATAGTTTTTCGTCAGATCAATACGGTGACTTTGAGGAGAAACGGTTACATTTTCTTGCACGATACGGACTTCAGGGGGCTCTGTTTCTTGAGAAGGGGAAGATGTATCTTCTAATTTTAAAGGATCAATCAATGTGAGTACTGAAAGTAGTTCGGTACTTTTTTCTAAAGTAAATCCAGCTTTTTGTACTTCTTGTTGTGCTTCTTCATCTGTCAGCGTATAAGTGTCATCAAAATCGAATTGATTTACCTTAAAGTCATAGCTGCGTAAGGTGATTTTTGTTTCGACCTTTGCTCCATAAATCTGTCCAGAATCTTGTAGTTTAGCGCTGTGATTAGTCGAATCACTGGCAAGAATGCTTAAAGAATCAAATTTGGGATAGCTATATTTCTGGGGGCGCTTTTCGGCTAAAGCCATACGAATCCATTCAAAATGTTGTGTTTGAATGACCTTTTCATCGCCTTTTTTTTGTAGAATCGATAATTCAAATTGACGTTTTCTGTCAAAGCTTTGCCGTGCATGGGTGGGAGAAATGCGATCACCTTTATAGCCATTGGCTTCAAGATCTTGTGATTCT
>NZ_JBHIQG010000718.1:0-736 GCF_042196425.1 Bartonella sp. AD328YNZD
CGCGTTGGGTGTTGATGGTGAAGCGCTGGTGTTTGGCGTTGGGCTCCACCATTCTTTATGGTCACATTTTGCTCGATAAATGAGACAGCCTGAGGTTGTGTATTATGGTACTTTATGTCCTTAGAGTTTTGTTCTAAGGGCTTTTATGGTTAGTTTTATCAATAAGCCTTGGTGTTTTGAATGGCACTGGGCTCTTTTAGAGATTTTATGAAGGGTTTTAAGGCTCTTTCCCAATCATGGGGATTGGTGACGACGGTTGGTTTTGGTTAGGCGCTGGTGGATGGCGTTGGGCTCCACCATTCTTTATGGTCACATTTTGCTCGATGAATTAAACAACTTGAGGTTGTTTATTTTCTTGCATTTTATGCCTTTAGAGTTTTGTTCTAAGGGCTTTTATAGTTTTTATCAATAAGCCTTGGTGTCTTGAATGGCACTGGGCTCTTCAAAGATTTTATGGGGGCCTTAATGGCTTTTTCCCCCGTCATTGTGGGTGATTGCGGGCAGTTGATTTTGGTTTGGCGCTGGTGGATGGCGTTGGGGTGGCTATTATTGATGGTATCGTTTTTTTGATGCGTTAAACAACCTAAGGTTGTTTATTTTCTTAAATTTTATGCCTTTAGAGTTTTGTTCTAAAGGCTTTTGTAGTTTTTTTTATTATTAATAAGCCTTGGTGTCTTGAATGGCACTGGGCTCTTCAAAGATTTTATGGGGGTCTTGATGGCTTTTTTCCCAATCG
>NZ_JBHIQG010000719.1:0-734 GCF_042196425.1 Bartonella sp. AD328YNZD
GACCGGCGCTGTCGCGTTTCTGCTCGACGCAGACTAGAAGATTGTGTCATTGCCACAGGTATGCCTCATTTTGGTCGCCCAAATCATGGAACCTATCTTATTGAATTACGTAATGTGATGATGGAAGTTGCTGGATTGCGCCGTTTTGGCGCTGCTGCTCTTGATTTAGCTTATGTTGCTTCTGGCAGAACCGATGGCTTTTGGGAAGATAACCTGCAAATTTGGGATATGGCTGCTGGAATACTGATGGTTCGTGAAGCCGGTGGTTTTGTCACTGATAAAGAAGGCGGCAACAATATATTCCGTAAAAAAAATATTATCGCCGGCAATGAACACATTCGCCTAAAATTAGAAAGAGTTCTCAAAAAAGGCATTTAAGCCTTAAAAAAAATCCAACAGATTACCTCAGCCAAGCAGATCGCAAAGCGGAAACAATATTATCAATGAATGAAGCAAAGCACACCCCAAATTTGGTTTTCTGATGGAAGAGTCTGAGGAAATCATTGGCGAAGATTCACAACATCGTTTTATTGTTGATCCTTTAGATGGTACTACAAATTTTCTCCATGGCATTCCTTTTTTTGCTGTTTCCATTGCCTTAGAAAGCCAAGGAAAAATCGTTGCTGGTGTCATTTACAATCCCGTGAGTGATGAACTCTTCACCGCAGAACGTGGGTGTGGTGCTTTTTTTAACGACCGGCGCTGTCGCGTTTCTGCTCGACGCAGACTAGAAG
>NZ_JBHIQG010000720.1:0-733 GCF_042196425.1 Bartonella sp. AD328YNZD
CAAATAAATCACCATAATCACGACGCAAATAAGCCTTCCCATCGCAAATTAACCAATCCTTTGGAATCCCGCGCATTCCAAACGTTCCTATAAAACCCGTGGGATAAAGACTGCTTTCTTCTACTAAAGGGAGTGGGGTAGGATTAACAAGATGCCAATGATCTCCATTATAAAACAATGTATAAATGCACCCTTGTTGGATTTCCCCTCCCGATAAAAGCGATAAACCCGTTTCCGTTGCCTTATAAACCGGCTTGCCATCTAAAGCATTTAAGACAATCGTGGTCGCTCCAACATTCTTACCCATAGCCATAAAGCGCAAAACAATACCATTCTTATACTCTAAAAACTGTGAAGTGCTTGCAAGTCTTATCACACTCGTTTGTTGGACATGATCATTTGTAACAATGCCTTCAAGCTCTCCACCCGTGTCTGACAAGTATTCCTTTATGCGCTGCATCATCACACGGGCGCTCGTGTTCACACTGCTAGGACGCTGTCCTTCGGACCAATCAATCAAATTATCCACGCGCGTATTATCCGACGCTCTAAGCGACCAATCATAAATCGTTGACATTTCTCGTGAATCCTAGCTTCTGTAAAACGGTCCGTAAAACGCCCGCATGAATGGCGTCATCAAAGGATTATCATCTTCATCACTCTCTTCTTCTTCCGAAGCCTCTTCTTGTGATGCTAATAATGCCCGTAAAACCTCTAACAAGTTGTCTCTATT
>NZ_JBHIQG010000721.1:0-730 GCF_042196425.1 Bartonella sp. AD328YNZD
TGCATAAAAACCATGCCTAAAGCCATAAAGTAGGCTAATAAGCCCACGATTCAGAAAACTATGCCCAAAATCAAAAACAATATTAAACATGGGTTTAATATGCTCAAACATGCTTTTATATAAGTTTAAAAGCTTTCCGTTCGGTAAAAACTGAAAAATGCAATTTTTTCGAAAACAGCCCAACGGTTGGCCCAAAAGTTCACAATCATATCCACACGACATAAACTAAATTTAAATACATTAAAACCCCTAACTTATTGACGTATATAGCTTTTTCAAAAGCTAAGCTCAACAGCACCAAAAGAAGAACAAAAGCTTTCCCAAGTTGCCTAAAAAGGCAAGAAAACACAGAAAATATAGCTTAATCCTATATTTTCTACAAACCTAACTCTCTCCTCTCCAAATACTCTCCAAAATGAAGAAATCAATCGGTAGAAAACTTACCCGTAGTTCGATACGCAGCTATCTCCAAGTGTTAACCACAAAGGGTAAAGGCTAGAGAGAGATTGGGAGAGATTGAGAGAGATTGAAGAGAGATCTTCAAAAACCAAAGCTATGGAAGCTTATAGAGAGAAGGGGCCGGTTTTGGGGTGTAAATAAGACCAAAAGTCAGCCTATAAAGGTGGAAAGGATAAGTTACAAGGCCAAAAGTCCAAAATACCCTTAAGGCCAAACACATTCCAAGCTCAACCAAGGATATCTATGGTATCTTGCTAAGATCTTTTACACC
>NZ_JBHIQG010000722.1:0-728 GCF_042196425.1 Bartonella sp. AD328YNZD
ACCACAGACATCTTCAGAAAATTTCTTATTTTCTTTAAGCACAGCATTGCCATAAATCGTTGTAAATTGGCAAATTTGTGCTTTGCCACTCACATGAGCATTATCGTGAATTTTTGCAAAGGGACCAACACGCGCCGAGCCAGAAACCTTGGCATTGTCATAAATATTGCTCCCATCATAAACTATAGCCTTATCAAAAACATGAGCATTGCCATAAGCTTTTGACCACGCAGCAAGGCGTGATTTACCGTAGACATGGGCATCATTAAACACAAGCCCACTCACTTGAGCATTTTCATATACATGGGCATTATCGTAAATAAGAGCCCCCTCAGTAATAACGGCATTATCACTCACAACGGCATTGCCAAAAACATAGCCACCAATTTTTGCATTGCCATTAATGATTGCATTGTCATAAACATGTGCTTTATCACTCAAAACCCATGCCTTATCACTAATCACGGCATTACCATAAACCCTAGCATAATTCACAACACAGGCATTATTGCGTATTTTGGCATTTTCGGAAACGCTTGCTTTGATAACCATAGCATCATCATAAACCCAGCAATTGCCTTTATGAGACAGATCACTCTCATCTTTAATAAAGCCGCCCAATTGACCAGCTTTGACATCATCAAAGTCTCTTAAAGCTTTAATGCGGTGTAAAGTCACACCGTTAACAACGCGGTTTTCATTAGTAAGTTCATATTTTTTTGCAGGCT
>NZ_JBHIQG010000723.1:0-728 GCF_042196425.1 Bartonella sp. AD328YNZD
GAAGCATCATGGATGAATTTAAGAGAGGCAGCAAAAATCTTTCCTGCCAATGGGCAAATTGTTGTGGGTGAAAGATATCGTGTCGATCAAGATAATGTGTGCAACATTCCCTTTGCACCTGGCAATAAAACAACATGGGGAAAGGGTGGAACAGTCCCTTTGCTAACCTTTAATCTTGATTTTGGTTCAACTCATATGATCTTTTTTGCTGGTTCTGGTGGCTATAAAACAACAAGTACAGTAGTTCCTACGTGTTTAACCTATCCAGGGTCTATTATTTGTCTTGATCCTTCAACAGAAGTTGCCCCAATGGTCAAATATGCGCGTCAAAAAATGGGAAATAGAAATGTCATTGTTCTCGATCCCAACTCATTGTTAACAAAAAACTTTAATGTCATCGATTGGCTTTTAGACGACAGCGTACCACGCACACAACGCGAAGCGAATATTGTAAGCTTTTCAAAGTTGCTTCTTACAGATAAAAAATCAGACAATTCTTCAGCGGAATATTTCTCAACACAAGCCCATAACCTATTAACAGCTCTTCTTGCTCATGTTGTATTTTCTGATGAATATGAAGACAGCGAGCGCAATTTAAAAACATTGCGTGGTATTCTCTCTCAATCAGAAACAGCTGTTGTTAATCAATTACGCATGATTCAAGAAACAACACCTTCTCCTTTTATTCGTGAAATGGTGGGTATTTTTACAGAAATGGCAGAGCAAAC
>NZ_JBHIQG010000724.1:0-728 GCF_042196425.1 Bartonella sp. AD328YNZD
GTTTGCTCTGCCATTTCTGTAAAAATACCCACCATTTCACGAATAAAAGGAGAAGGTGTTGTTTCTTGAATCATGCGCAATTGATTAACAACAGCTGTCTCTGATTGAGAGAGAATTCCACGCAAAGTTTTTAAATTGCGCTCGCTGTCTTCATATTCGTCAGAAAATATGACATGGGCAAGAAGAGCGGTTAAAAGATTATGGGCTTGTGTTGAGAAATATTCCGCTGAAGAATTGTCTGATTTTTTATCTGTGAGAAGCAATTTGGAAAAGCTAACAATATTTGCTTCACGTTGTGTGCGTGGTACGCTATCATCTAAAAGCCAGTCGATAACATTAAAATTTTTTGTTAACAATGAATTGGGATCGAGAACAATAACATTTCTATTTCCCATTTTTTGACGCGCAAATTTGACCATTGGGGCAACTTCTGTTGAAGGATCAAGACAAATAATAGACCCTGGATAGGTTAAACACGTGGGAACTACTGTACTTGTGGTTTTATAGCCACCAGAACCAGCAAAAAAGATCATATGGGTTGAACCAAAATCAAGATTAAAGGTCAGCAAAGGGGCTGTTCCACCCTTTCCCCATGTTGTTTTATTGCCAGGTGCAAAGGGAACTTTGCACACATTATCTTGATCAACGCGGTATCTTTCACCCACAACAATTTGCCCATTGGCAGGAAAGATTTTTGCTGCCTCTCTTAAATTCATCCATGATGCTTC
>NZ_JBHIQG010000725.1:0-727 GCF_042196425.1 Bartonella sp. AD328YNZD
GTGCGCATGCTAAAGCCAGCAGCCATGGGTTTAGCATTTCTGGGAATGACACGATAAAGAACATTGCCAAGAATGTTTTAAATCACGGCAAAGCCAAGGATGCAGCAGAAGGGGAAACCAAATCTGCTATCAGCGATGGGACTATCATCCTTACTGATACAACTGGACAGAGGGCGATGGGGCAAGATGCTGGACAAATCATTGGCTCTCTCAACCGCAACACCGCAGCAGCACACCAAGCAGTAGGACAGCTAGATGTCGCACCGCTTGAGGGAGCAGTGCATAATCGCGTAGGTATGATCAATGATTTATCGGATGAAGGATTGGGATACCTTGATAAAATTTATAAAATCACAAATGTCAAAGAGCACCCAGTAGGTGAGGTTGCGCATGATGAAAATGGCAATGTCCTCTATTTAACCGATGAAAATGGAGAACCTATAAAAGGCAATGATGGAAAATATATTACTCTGTATCACTTTTTAAAGCCAGAGGAAGAAAAGCATTTACAAAAAGGCCCTAATGGTGCTGTTTATATGTTCTACAATGGCATTTTTAATTCACCAGATGATGCTGCGGGTAATGCTGTCCAATTGGCTGTTAATAAAAATGGTCCCCTTTATTTTACATACTTTCCCCAAGCTGACGATGTGCTGGTAGAGTTAGGGATAGCGTTTTATCAAAAGTTTTTTGAAGGGGGCTCTTGGGGGTTGACCAATTCAACCAA
>NZ_JBHIQG010000726.1:0-722 GCF_042196425.1 Bartonella sp. AD328YNZD
ACAGAACCCTATTACAAGCTTATCGCCTTAACAGCCGATAGTCGAGTGAAAGATGCCATTATCTATCGTAAAGGCAAAGACCCAACCATCTATGTTGCTCTTTTTGGTAATAATGAAGAAGGAACAGCCTCTGAAGATCTCTTACAAACAGTTTCACAAGCTCTTCACAGAAAAAATATCATCATGACCAATGATACGATTATTGTGCATGCTGCTGTCAAAAAAGTGCTGGATTTAGAAGCAGATGTTTGGCTGTTACCGGAAACATCTTTGAAAATTCTCACGACAATGGAGGCAAATTTAAGAGCAGCATGGAGACAAGAACAAGCCATTGGTCGTGAATTAAGCCTCTCGTGGTGGGTTTCAAAACTGATGATCCCTGGTGTCCAGAAAGTGATTGCCATTACACCCACAAAGGACAGAGCAGTTTGTGACGAAGAAATCTTATCGATTGGCAAAATCACCTTAAACTTTAAAGGGCGGGCGCGCTAATGGTTGGCTCGCTCCTCCCCTCACATGCAACAGAATTTGAAAAACGCCTTGCCGATGCTTGCAACTTTCATCAAGATGTTGATGGAGCTGTTTTGGGGATTTCACGTGCAAAACTGATCACACGCCCTCCCCGCTTTTTGCCATGGTTGATTGAAGAATATGGACTTGGTGAACTCACACCTTATGTTCCAAACCTCTATGATTTGATTGACCAAGGACTTGCATGGCAA
>NZ_JBHIQG010000727.1:0-720 GCF_042196425.1 Bartonella sp. AD328YNZD
TCAAGATAGCCTTTATCTTTCTTCAAAAGATGAAAAAAAACTCCGTTCTATTGCACGGCGGACATGGCTTTATTATGCAACTTTTGTCAATGCACAAAACAACCATTTGCCTCCTGATAATTTTCAAGAAGATCCTGAACCTCTTGTTGCTCAACGTACATCGCCTACGAATATTGGCGTTTATCTCCTTTCTATTATTGCAGCACGTGATTTTGGCTGGATTGGTTTTGAAGAGACCATCACACGTATTGAATGTACATTACACTCTCTTGCAAAAATGGAAAAGTTTCGTGGTCATCTCTATAATTGGTATGAAACGGATACACTCAGACCTCTTTTACCTACTTATGTATCAACCGTTGATTCAGGGAATCTTGCCGGTCATTTGGTAACACTCTCTTCTGCTTTAAGTGAATGGGCTGAAAAACCTCATATTTTTTTTCAAAGTGACCGAGAAGGCTTATCGGATGTTCTTGCTATTCTTGAAGAAACTGTCAGAGAAATTCCAGATCATAAACCCAGTTTACGATCTTTACGCCAAAAAATCGAAGAAAACATTACTCGTTTTCATGATTCTGTCTTCACTTTTATAGAACAAGAAAATACGATCTCTTCTCACGTCATGGAGCTTTCACAGGCAGCTCACGATATTGTGCACTTAGTCGGTGAATTTGATCAAAAAATTCAAACGATAGAATCTGCTCGTGCGCTCTCTTGGGC
>NZ_JBHIQG010000728.1:0-718 GCF_042196425.1 Bartonella sp. AD328YNZD
AATGACAATTATCATGATAACATCACTCTTTGCTGCGAAGTAATCTGTTTCAATATATGATGCACACCTTTGAAAGAAATCTGTCTTAAATATAATGATGCACGCTCTGTAAAAAGTTTTAACGTGCTCATCTTATCATCTTCATAAAAAGATAAAAGCGCTATAAATAAGCTTTCGTTCTTCTTTCTTTCATGTCTGTTCCCCTTCATAGTCATCAAACACCGTCCTTGTATTTTCACTAAAGCTGTTTTCTAAACTCTTTCCTCTCACATAACCCACTGTATTTTCACCGTTGTCCGTATCTTTTCTTCAACCAACAAATATTTCAGGAATGATGCTATACTCGCTTCATTTTGAAGAAATTTTGTTTGTATCACTACTCGTCATTCTTTTTATGAACCATTTTATCTTTAATCAGAGAAATATATTGATTTATAATAATAGTTTCTCGTTTTTCAGATCGAATAAGAGACTCGAAAATCGTGAGATTTTCACATTCCAAACTTGGTTATACAGCAGAAAATCAAAAAAGTTTTATTTTTTTAAAAAGCTGTTCATTCGTATCTTATGAAGTTGCTAGAGGTGTTTTTTCAGCTTCGATTTTACGTCTCAAATGTAATTTTAAAAGCGGCAAAGTGGCGTCGATTTCTTCTATATCATTGAGGTTTTGAATAAGCTCTTGCAATCTTCCATAAAGCTCTGCTGCTAATTCCGCAAC
>NZ_JBHIQG010000729.1:0-717 GCF_042196425.1 Bartonella sp. AD328YNZD
AGTATTCTCCTTATGAGAGCCCCCAAATATTCATTTCCCCGCGAACTTCATAAGAAGAAGTGAAAATGGATAGTTGTTATTAATTTCAGTAATTGTCTTTATTTGGTAAGACATTTTTGGTTTTTTGTCAAAATTAAAAAATAATTGATATTAATTATGTCTAATACAAAATGTATTTATAACTGATTTTATTTAAAGAATTATAATTTTGAATATTATTATTCAGAGAAATATTGTGAGATACTGATATAGTGGTACCATGACATCTTTTACGTGATGGTAGGGATTATTATATGACCCAAATTGGGGTTATGAGGGAACAAAAAAGGATGTAGAAGAAGCTTATAAAAAAGCTAATCTACTTGGGCTTAAAGTGGATTTTCATTTTTCAACACAGTGGTATTAATTTATTTCTAATAGACTTCTCTTTTTCTCAAAGTAGGAAGTACTTTTCATCCACTGGGGATGGAAGTGCTCTGTTGCATTTGTTGTGTCTTGTCTTGGTGATTTTCGTAAAGAACTAAGTATAAAGAGGGAAGGGTGCTTTAAAAGGAAAAAAGATGGCTTTAATGTACAAAAAAGGCAGCATATTGTGGCTGCCCTTTTTGTTAAATTGAATAGAATGAATAGGCTATTTTTATAGCCTTGTATTAAAACTGATAGCGTATGCCACCTGAAAAGCTTGCACCACTTATACCAGTTTTCTGAAGCTTTTGT
>NZ_JBHIQG010000730.1:0-716 GCF_042196425.1 Bartonella sp. AD328YNZD
ACAACACGGATTGCCAAAAGTGACACGGTGAAATCAGAGGAAATCCAAAACCGGCGTGAATTTGGGACAGAAGATCAACTCGAGACGGCAATGAAATATATTGCCAGAAAACAAAAGAAACTGATTTCTGAAATCGAATTGACATGGGAAAACATGCAACTTGGCGCTGTTCAAGGGGTGGTTCTTGATGCCGATGGTTCAGTGATTGTTGATTGGTACAAGGAATGGGAAATCGCACCACCAAAGCCGATTGACTTTAAATTAAATAATGAAACAACCAATGTTGCTGATCATGTTGATCAAGTCATTATGAAAATGATTGAAGCTTCAAAGGGAGCATTCACTGATCGTTCACGCATTATTGGGCTTTGTGGAAATGAGTTTTTCTCCAAATTGAAAAACCATAAAACAATTCGTGAGACTTATCTCAACACAGCTCTTGCACAAACTTTGAATAGCGCTGGAGGAGTTGCAACACCAAGTTCGATTGGCTCTGGGAGCTTTGGCAGTTTTGACTTTGCGGGTGTGACTTTCATTAATTACCGGAGTATTCATAACTATAATGTGAGTGCGAAGGCTGGAACAAAGCGCGCCATAGGCATTAAGCCTGATGAATGTCAATTCTTGCCTGCCAATGCACCGGGAGTGTTTCAAAAAACCTTTTCTCCTGGAGAAAGCTTGGATTTTGCCAACACGGTTGGAAAACCCCTCTACAC
>NZ_JBHIQG010000731.1:0-716 GCF_042196425.1 Bartonella sp. AD328YNZD
TCAACAATCTTGACAAGGTTATCGCTTTCATAAACCTCATAATTTATAGGAACTTCCTTTACTTTGCTTTTCTTGGTTAATTTCGCATTGCCATAAGCGCGACCCCAGACCTTAGTATAGAATAAAACCTTGGCATTACCAAAAACAGAGCCATAAATTTCAGCACAACCGCCCACCAAAGCACCGCCATAGACCTTGCCATGTATTTTTGCACGACCATTAATAAAGGCATAATTATAAACCTTGGCATAGCTATGAATACGGGCAGAGCCAGCAACAATGGCACGACCATAGACCATTGCATGACTAAAAACCGTAGCATCATAAGAAACATGAGCATAATCATAAATATGAGCATCAGCAAGAACGCGGGCAGCACCACTCACATGAGCATACCCATAAACATTGCCATAAACATGAGCATTGCCATAGACACAAGCATGGTCATAAATTTTTGCGTATTGAGAGATGAAAGCCTTGCCATAGATTTCACAATTCCCATAGACTTGACCACAAACTTGAGAAAAATGCCGTATTTTTGCATTTTCAGAAACGACGGCATAGCCATACACACAAGCTTTATCATAAACCCAGCAATTGCCATCATGGGATAGATTAGCTTCCTTTTCAATAAAGCCCCCTAAATCCCCCGTCTTAACATCATCAAAATCTTTTAAAGCTTTAATGCGATAAAGATTTATAATATTTCGAGTAAG
>NZ_JBHIQG010000732.1:0-713 GCF_042196425.1 Bartonella sp. AD328YNZD
CAAGTTTAAAAGCACATCTTTTGAAAATGAATCAAACCATACCAACCCTTGCGTTGATTTTTGAACTGGTTGAGGGTGGTCGTTTTGAAATCAATAGAGATGCCCTTGAAAGAGCTTTGTATTGGGAAAAATATTTGTTAAGTCATGTCAAAAGGCTTTATGCGGCGGCGGATAGCTTAGCAACAGAGGGGGCAAAATTAATTGTCGAACGTTGTGATTGTTTACCCGATGTTTTTACAACAAGGGATATCTATAGACGCTGTTGGCGTTCTTTAAAAGACAAAGAAGCTGTGAAGCAAGCTTTAGAGCTTTTATGCTGTTCTAATCATCTTCGAAAAAAGTTTATAACACATCAGACAAGTGGACACCCTAGCACTTATTATGAATGGAATCCTTTAGTCAAAAACAGCAGCATAAAACAATAAAGAAACTTTTTTTAAAAACTTTCTACTCAAAGAGGCAAAACTCTTTTTAATGGCATTCTTATCAAGGAATTTTTCTCCAAAGATAATAATCTGAGTGACCTTATAGGAAGAGTTTTGTCAGTTCTGTCAGTTCCTTTTAGACCCTCTATTATTTTTTTTAAATGAGAAAAATTAAAAACATTATATTTCAATAGGTTAATATCTTTAAAACATAACTCATATCAAGAGTACAGTCTTTAAAGATAACCAATGATGTGAATTGATTAAAACTTGTCAGTTATGTGTCAG
>NZ_JBHIQG010000733.1:0-710 GCF_042196425.1 Bartonella sp. AD328YNZD
TTATCAATGGGATCTATCACTCCTTGCATCTCATCAAGAGCAAATTTATCAAAAGTTTTAAAAACCGTTCTATCAACCTTCTCAAAGCCTATCGGCAAAAGTTGACCATCAGCACTCATCTGATAAAAACCACCATCACCTGCAAAAAAAGCATCACTCCCTCGACATGCTATAGAGGCTGCACTGCGGGCTCCTCGCTTGTCTTGTATCTTTTGAAACGTAAATACAATCTTAGAACCCGCAACAAAGGTTCCTGCATAAATAGCAGAACGCATAAAAATGAGGGGATTGGTGGACTCTGTTGCCCCTTGAACATATTCTCCATCCGGAAAATCTTGAAAATCGCAATCTTTCTCTTTAACTGTCCAATGAGTAGCATCTTCCAAGCCAGACCAATGAATGCGATTGGGGTGATCTGTCAATTGCATCAAACAAACAAAAGGTCCCCAAACCTTCACCAAGCCTGCTTTCGGTGGATTGCCTCCTAAATCTTCAAACCGTTCAGAGCTATGGGTATTAAAGACTTGCGGTTTATCATTTTTATTCACTGCAATAATTCTTTGACCAAACAAAGCGAACGACCATTGATTATCCTCATGTGCTTGATACGTCACACCATTTTGGCTGATGTCTTTCCAACCCTTCGTTTGACTATCATAACTGTAAAGCTTTTGCTTGCCTCCTACGATTATCTTAACACCATTGCCACT
>NZ_JBHIQG010000734.1:0-710 GCF_042196425.1 Bartonella sp. AD328YNZD
GTACAAGAAGCATTTGAAACAACGCGATGCTCTTTGCTTAAAGATTGATGATTAACCCCATAGACAACCGTAAGATCTGCGCCTTCAGAAGGAGCAGAAACAAGAACACGCTTTGCTCCCGCATCTAAATGAGCACTCGCTTTATCACGCGCCGTAAAAATGCCTGTACATTCTAAAGCAATATCGATATCCAAATCTTTCCACGGCAATTGTGCAGGGTCACGCTGTGCGCATACCTTGATTAATCTACCCTCTACATCAATGGCATCCCCCACCACCTCAACAGTTCCAGGGAAGCGCCCATGAACTGAATCATAGCGCAACAAATGGGCATTTGTTTCCACAGATCCTAAATCATTAATTGCAACCACTTTAATATCTTGTCGTCCACTTTCTACAAGCGCACGTAAAATATTGCGTCCAATACGACCAAACCCATTAATTGCAACACGAACCGTCATTTCACATGTTTCCTCATCAATTTTTAAAAGCACACCATTTAAAACACAATAAATAGGTATTTCATCAATCCCAAATCATTAATTCCTATAACGTCAATATCTTGATTAATCACTTACTTATCCACAATAATGCACAAGATCATCCACAACACTGTACAGTATAGACGCCCTACGACCAAACCAACTCATGACAACACAAGTTGTCATTTTGTCTTTTCCTCTTTGATCTTTCCAAGCTCTTTTTCTGCG
>NZ_JBHIQG010000735.1:0-708 GCF_042196425.1 Bartonella sp. AD328YNZD
TTATATAGGGGGAAGTACTGGTGGTTTTACTAATGCATTGCCTGAGGCTTATGGTGCTTATTCTTTTGCAACAGGGTGTGGGTCTGCAGCGACGGGTAATTATTCAACCGTTTTTGGTTCAGGTGCGACAGCAAAGGCTGGAGGAGCGCAAGCCTTTGGTGTTTCCGCACTTGCAGGTGGTATAGCAAGTATTGCTATGGGCGTGGGATCAGAGGCGTCGGGGAAATCTTCAGTTGCTATTGGAGGGCTTGCAACTGCATTAGGTACAAATAGTGTTGCTTTAGGTACAGATGCTGAAGCTTTGGGGGCAGGTGCTATTGCAATAGGGGGCAGGCACTTTGAAAAAAACGCAGATAATCCTGTCGGAAAAGTAATCGCGTATGCTGAAAATGCGATTGCTATAGGTACGCAAGCGTATGCTGTAACGGAAAATTCGGTTGCCATTGGTGTAAATTCAAAGGCGCTTGTTAATGATGGTGTTGCTGTAGGTGGAGGATCTATCTCTGATAGAAACAAGAATGTTGCTGGTTATGATCCTACAACAGGTAAAGAGACAACAAAAACCGGTATAGCATGGAAAAGCACAACAGGAGCTTTTAGTGTAGGAGATGTAGGTGGCGTGGGTAATGGTAAGCTAACACGACAAATTACCGGTGTGGCTGCGGGTAGTGAAGATACTGATGCAGTGAATGTTGCACAGTTAAAAGC
>NZ_JBHIQG010000736.1:0-708 GCF_042196425.1 Bartonella sp. AD328YNZD
GGAGTGTAGATAAAAGTATTGAAGAAAAGAGTAAAATTTCTCTCATAAACCATTTAAATGCAAGAGCTGTTGCAATATTGGGAGTTAGCAAGAGTTTGATATTAGAGGCTTGTGACTTTATGAAGCGAAGAGGGAGGTGCATAATGTATTTTATACACTTTATAGGGATTTTATATTATATTATTCACAGGCACAGCCTTGAAAGGGAGTTCATGTGCCTTGAGAGGTATTTTTTTACAAGCAGGTGAATGAGCAACATAAATATGTTCTGTTTTAGGTATTTTCTCTTCGTGAGAAGGATGACTTCATTAAAGAACATATTCTATCAGTCTTCTATAAAAAAATTAACTTAATTAGATCTGAAATAAAGAGCATTATTTTGTATGCGTTCCATATTGAATACTATACCGTTGCAAATCACTATAGATTGAAAAGCTTATTGAAAAAGCAAATTCGATAGTTTTCACTTCATATCGTAGCATTTTCAATTTTTTGTATAGAATATAGGATAATAAGCAAATTTTTAGAATTTTTGCTGATTTTATGAAAGAACTGTTTTTGATATTAGTAAATCTTTGATTTATTATATACTCCATTAAAAAAGAAACAATTAATGCATACTTCAAAGTACTATATGATTTAAATCATTCAATTGTATCATGATAAGGCTACAAATACCGAGAATAATTATGGAGCAGGTTGAAGCCA
>NZ_JBHIQG010000737.1:0-705 GCF_042196425.1 Bartonella sp. AD328YNZD
AGCTGTTGAATTAATACATTCGTATGAGCACTAGTGCGTAAGAAAAATATTGAACAGACACGATCAAGCGCTTTGCCGCAAAGCTCAAAAGGCTGCAAAAAATTCTCAAGCGTTGGTGGTTCTTGCACCATCGCAATTGCCTCTAGTTCTTCTTCTGCTTCTTGAAGTGCCTGTTCAAAAGCGGGTTTAAAATCTTCATCACTTATAGAAAAAAAATCAGGAAGACCTGAAAATCCCTTCCAGTCCAGCACTGCTGCTTTTGTCATAATATTTTATGTCTCCATTATAAATTTAAACTGTAACAATTATCTTTACGACACAAATTGATAACATACTAAAACTATTTTGTGAGTTTCAAAACTACCTTTCAAAACGCTATTGAATAAAAAACCTGAAAATCGTACAGTTCTTCCATTTCAAACCATATTATATTGAAGCAATAAAGATTATTCGCTCGCACATCACAATAGAATTGCATATTAACAAAAACACTTGGAGAAAAGCATAATCTCCACTCTTTATAAAATATTGCTGTAGATTCTTTTGAAAATCAAAAACTTCATTAAAGAAATGATGGTAAAAATCAGAACTGATTTTTACATTTACGTTTTTATATTATCCTCAAATTAAGCTGTATTCTCGTTTCAGTGATTCAGAAACTTGTTCATAACTGATAATTTATCCTTGACTTTAACTTAAAATATT
>NZ_JBHIQG010000738.1:0-704 GCF_042196425.1 Bartonella sp. AD328YNZD
GCTGGGCGTAGCCTTGATCTGATGTATTATATTTGGGACGATGATTTAACGGGGCGCCTATTATTAAGTGAAATAGTTGAAGCAGCTGATCGGGGGGTTCGGGTACGGCTTCTTTTGGATGATATTAATGCTCAGTCACGTGATCCAGCTTATATTGCGCTAGATAAACATCCTCATATTGAGGTGAGAATGTTTAATCCAGGGCGATCGCGTCAAGGTGGTTTACGCCGTGGTTTAGAAATTATATTACGGGCAATTACTGTAACACGTAGAATGCATAATAAAGCTTTTATCATTGATGGTAGGGTTGCTTTTGTCGGAGGGCGTAATCTTGCAGATTCTTATTTTGATGCTGGTAAAGAATCTCATTTTCGAGATTTAGATTTGATGTTAATCGGTCCCTCTGTTAAAAAGGTGGAAAGTATCTTTGATGATTTTTGGAA
This sequence comes from Bartonella sp. AD328YNZD, assembly GCF_042196425.1. Taxonomy (NCBI): domain Bacteria; kingdom Pseudomonadati; phylum Pseudomonadota; class Alphaproteobacteria; order Hyphomicrobiales; family Bartonellaceae; genus Bartonella; species Bartonella sp. AD328YNZD. Next base: position 444 of record NZ_JBHIQG010000738.1, read on the forward strand.
TAGTGCTGTTGTTTTGCCAATTCATACTTTGGTTGTTCCTAAAAGCGCAAGTGATCTTAGCTATTGGAGAGATAAATTACGAAAATTTCGGGATTCCAAGGTTGCAAAGGTTTATTTAGATTATGTCAAAGAACACATTAACTTTAGTTGTTTTATCCAAACAGGAAAGCGGTTATTTTTAGCAGATAAAGTTGTTGTTCTTTCTGATCCTCCAGAAAAAGCATTGCGTAAAAAAGCAAGTAATTGGCTTATGAAGGCACT
>NZ_JBHIQG010000739.1:0-701 GCF_042196425.1 Bartonella sp. AD328YNZD
TTTAGCAGCCAGAGATTTCGTGATCAAAACGGGGGAGCTTGGAAATAGCGGTCAATTGGCATCGGGGCAGGATTTAGTCTTTAGCGTGACGGGGGATGTGACCAACAACAAAACGGGCTTAATTTATGTGAAGGGCAATGGTGCTTTACAAGTTGATGGGGCTTTGTTGAATGATTTTGGCACCATAATGGCAGAAGGTGATTTATCTTTTACCAATGCAGCTGGCAGCGGAAAAAGCCTTTCCCTTGTTAACAAAGCAGGCTTTATTCAAGCTGGTGGAAACTTAAATATCCAAACCAACACCCTGAAAAACGAAGCTGATAGCACGCCTGTCATCACAGAAAAAACTGAATATAGCGATATTTCTTTCCAAAGACCAAAGGGTTCTGATCAACTCAGTGATGGGATGTTATATCATGATGCGAAAGTTGGTCTTTGGGGACAAGGGCACGAACATCAAGATGATAACGGAGTTTGGAAAGGACACTTATACATTTACTTAGATAATCCACTTTGGAATAGTAAAGAAGAAACCTATGGCACCGCAATTTCAAGCGATGGAACAGTCTATAAGGCATTTACTTGGAAATATATTGACGAAAGAAACTCTGTAGAACAGTATCGATGGAATGGTTCTCGGCGGAAGGCAGGAGGGGGCTGGTCAATAAACGAAAATTGGTCACACATGATAGAAAAGACTG
>NZ_JBHIQG010000740.1:0-697 GCF_042196425.1 Bartonella sp. AD328YNZD
GCAGAAAAGATGGCAACCGGAAGTGTTCGCTGGACGCTTATAAAGGAGTCTTATGTGAAGGGGGCTCCAGAAGAAACTGCTATACAAGGTGATATAACAATTCCCGATGAAGGGCTATCATTACGGTTAATTTTACGTCGCAATACCGATCGGTCATTTCCTGCTGCGTATATTATGGACCTTATTTTTATTCTTTCTGATAAGTTTTCAGGTAAAGCTATAAGCAATGTTCAAGCATTAACCTTTAAAGCAAGTGAACAATCCATTGGTCAGCCTTTAAAAAGAACCATTGCAGCAAAGATTAACGATGACTTTTTTCTTGTTGCATTGAGTGGTAATCATCCTTTTCTTGATCAAAATTTACAATTGATGCGAGAATTAGATTGGATGCGTTTGGTGTTAACAGATAAAAACGGACGTATAAATGAATTAACCTTTGCAAAAGGACCAAAAGGTGAGTCTATTTTTAATGAAGTTATTGGACAATGGCTTACACAACAAGATAAATTAACAGTCCTTGGTCAAAAAAATAAAACATAGATGCGGGAAAATAAAAGGTTGTGGAAAATTCTCTATATCTGTTTCTATCAATTATACCAAACGCGCTCAGCAAAGCTCCCACATCAATAACTCAAAAAATTAGATAGGCTAATTTACCCGTATAAAGCCAATATATGCCTTTTTTCATTTTTACTTT
>NZ_JBHIQG010000741.1:0-696 GCF_042196425.1 Bartonella sp. AD328YNZD
GGCTTGAATACGTTTCATCATTTCATCTGCGACGCGATCTGTACATTTACCCCAAGCATCTACAACCTTATTGTATTTTTCACCTTGTGTAATCAAACCATCATTATATTGCTGTTCGTACTCCTTAGCCAAAGCTTCTGTTTCTGCAACTAAACGCGACTTACTATCAGGAATAACCATATCGTCCTTACCGAATGAAATTCCTGCACGACAAGCATAAGAAAAGCCAAGCTGCATAATACGGTCACAAAAAATAACCGTCTCTTTTTGTCCACAGTGCCGATAAACATGATCAATCATTTTAGAAATGTTCTTTTTCGTCATCTCTTGATTGACAATATCAAATGAGATATCCGCATTTCTTGGCAAAAGCTCACCGATAATCAAACGACCAGGTGTCGTATCATAAAGTTTAGAAACTTCTTTTCCATCCTTCCCCATATTCTTAACACGGCCTTTAATCTTCGTATGAAGCGTTACAACCTTATTTTCTAAAGCATAATGAAGCTCACCTATATCAGAAAAAGCCATTCCCTCACCTGGTTCTTTTTCAGAAACAATCGAAAGATAATAAAGACCAAGAACCATATCCTGTGATGGAACAATAATGGGAGCTCCATTAGCTGGATGAAGAATATTATTGGTTGACATCATTAAAACACGGGCTTCAAGCTGTGCTTCAAGAGAAAGCGGAAC
>NZ_JBHIQG010000742.1:0-695 GCF_042196425.1 Bartonella sp. AD328YNZD
TCGGTACCTTTGAAGGCTCTTCCAACGACAGTTAATCATGGTGATAACTTTTTCTTGGTTACCAAGCGTTCTCATTCACCTATTTCGTTTGAACCGCAGTTCATGGCTGGTTATTCCCTTCAAGAAGGGTCTAGAGTGACAGTGACCATTGGAGGTAAGGATTTTGATTTTTTCACTAAAGATTCCTCAGCTTGGTTGGCGTCATCAGAGCTAGAAAAGCAGCTTGTTTCTGCTATGCGTGCTGGAAGCAATATGACAGTGAAAGCGATATCAAAACGAGGAACGCATACCACTTATACTTATTCCTTAAAAGGGGTCACTGCTGCATTAAATGCAACTCAAAAGTGCCATTAAGGTTTCGATAACTTCTAAAATAGTGATGTGAATTAGAAAGCAATGGCCATTTCCTATGACCTTAGACCAGTTGGTTCATGTTTTGCACGAAAAACAGATAATGTGGTCGTGAAGGAGAGTTCTAAGCTCTCTTTAATTGGTTTGTCGCAAGACGAAATGATGCAAGCTTTAAAGACAGTTGGTGTACCAGAGCATCAAACGCGTATGCGTGTGCGTCAGCTTTGGCATTGGCTTTATGTACGTGGTGTTTCAAATTTTGATGAGATGCTGAATATTTCTAAAGCAATGCAAGAAACACTTAAGTGTCATTTTTCCATTGCGCGCCCAGAAATTGTTGGAGA
>NZ_JBHIQG010000743.1:0-694 GCF_042196425.1 Bartonella sp. AD328YNZD
GTAAAGGAAAAAGTGGTTTGATGGGAAAAATGTTGGGAGGCCTTGGTTCCAAAATGGGATTTGGAGGCAAGGGAAACTTGAGTGGAGATTCTCCAGTTATACCTGATTTATCGGGAATGGATTTGAAGCAATTCTCAACGTTTCAAAAGCAGATTGAAAATGATAATGGAGGGAAGATTTTGCCTGGACTTCCCAAGCGTGGGCCTATATTTCCTGGTCTTTCCAATAGCATTGCCGATGGGGGAAAATTTCCTCAGCATCCTAAGAAAAAATAAGATGTAAAGAGGGAAAGGAATATGATGCAGGAAACAGTATTAAACGAATTAGCACATTTACGAGCATCCATTGATAATTTTGATGCAACCTTGATTCATATCTTAGCAGAGCGGTTTCGTTGTACGAAAGCTGTTGGGCGCTTAAAAGCCCGTTATGATTTGCCTAAAGTAGATCCTCTGCGTGAGCAATATCAGGTAGCGCGTTTGCGGCAATTGGCTATAGATAGTCATCTTGATCCTGATTTTGCTGAAAGATTTTTAAAATTTATTATCAAAGAAGTTGTGAGTCATCATGAAGTTATTGCTGAAGAGCAAAAAACAAAAAAGTCAATTTAAACGAAAGCCAGAGCTGACAATAGGAGATAAAATATGGCATTGAAAATTCGTTTGTCCCGTGGAGGTTCAAAAAAACGTCCTTA
>NZ_JBHIQG010000744.1:0-694 GCF_042196425.1 Bartonella sp. AD328YNZD
TCTCCAACAATTTCTGGGCGCGCAATGGAAAAATGACACTTAAGTGTTTCTTGCATTGCTTTAGAAATATTCAGCATTTCATCAAAATTTGAAACACCACGTACATAAAGCCAATGCCAAAGCTGGCGTACACGCATACGCGTTTGACGCTCTGGTACACCAACGGTCTTTAATGCCTGCACCATTTCATCTTGTGACAAACCAATTAAAGAAAGCTTTGAACTCTCCTTCACGACCACATTATCTGTTTTTCGTGCTGAACATGAACCAACTGGTCTAAGGTCATAGGAAATGGCCATTGCTTTCCAATTTACATTACTATTTTAGAGTTATCGAAACCTTAATGGCACTTTTGAACTGCATTTAATGCAGCAGTAACCCCTTTTAAGGAATAAGTATAAGTGGTATGCGTTCCTCGTTTTGATATCGCTTTCACTGTCATATCGCTTCCAGCACGCATAGCAGAAACAAGCTGCTTTTCTAGCTCTGATGACGCCAACCAAGCTGAGGAATCTTTCGTGAAAAAATCAAAGTCCTTACCTCCAATGGTCACTGTCACTCTAGACCCTTCTTGAAGCGTATAACCAGCCATGAACTGCGGTTCAAACGAAATAGGAGAATGAGAACGCTTGGTAACCAAGAAAAAGTTATCACCATGATTAACTGTCGTTGGAAGAGCCTTCAAAGGTACCGA
>NZ_JBHIQG010000745.1:0-689 GCF_042196425.1 Bartonella sp. AD328YNZD
TATAATTTATCATTTGTTGATCCTTATTTCTTAGGGTATCGTTTATCTGCTGGCGTTGATGTTTTTCGTAGTACTTATCGTGCTGATAAAGCCTATGATGTACGGCAGACAGGTGGATCACTGCGGTTTTCGTTACCTATTAATAATCAATTATCTGCTAATGTAGCTTATTCTTATGTGCAGGAAGAATATGATTTTGGCGGAGAGTATGATTTTGACAAAGAGAGTGACATAATAGAATTATATGGGAAATATTCTGGTGCGATTGTTCAAGCTGCAAAACACAGCCCTTGGAAACGTTCATCAATTAGTTATGGTTTCACCTATAATACGATTGATGATATGAGATCCCCCCATGATGGGTGGTATGTGCATCTGCTTCAGGAATATGCAGGGCTTGGTGGGAGTGCAAAGTTCTTGAAGACCACGGGTAAGGCGATGATGTACAAGACTCTTTCTGACCAGAAGGATATTGTTGGTTTGCTTTCCTTTGGGGGTGGTTATATCCACGGAATGGGCCGAGATGGTGTTCGTATTTTCGATATGTTTAAGGCGAATACTGATATAATCAGAGGGTTCAAATATAATGGGATAGGCCCACGTCAGGTTTCCAATAAGGGTGAAGTTTATTTCTTAGGGGGAACAACATATATGAATGCGACTGCTGAAGTACAGTTTCCTATTCCTGT
>NZ_JBHIQG010000746.1:0-689 GCF_042196425.1 Bartonella sp. AD328YNZD
GACCGCGCAACTCTTCAGAAGATTCTCATGGCGCTGGGGCAATTGGAGGATTTATTGCCTTGCTCGTGGCTCCTTTTGCAGCGATGCTGGTGCAAATGGCGATTAGCCGTACACGTGAATATGCTGCAGATCGGAGAGGGGCTGAAATATGTGGTAATCCTTTATGGTTGGCTTCCGCATTGCGTAAGATTGCTGATGGGGGACGTGGGGTATATAATGAAGAAGCAGAGCATAATCCAGCAACAGCACATCTATTTATTATCAATCCTTTGAGCGGTGAGGGAGCGGATAGTCTTTTTTCAACACATCCTGCAACGGCAAATCGTATTGCTGCTCTTTATCGGCAAGCAGAAGAGATGAAAGGGGTTCTTGCTGAAAATGGGGGATGGAATGAAGAAGGCAGTATGAATAAAAAAAGCAATGATGAGATGAATTATGGAGATTTTCGCAGTGGTCAGGCTTATGCATCAGGAGAGCAAGAAAACAGCACTTTTCAGCGTATGACAAAACGTCCTTCTTGGCTTCGTTATGATAATTCAAAAAGATCTCGTTCATAGAATTTTTTGAGAAGATTTCTGGGAGTTCTTGAGAAAACAGTGATATAAAGGTTGTTGTTTTGAAACACAAAAAAGCGGGGCATGTGTCTGAAAAAAATGTTCCAGGATTAGCTGTTCGGCAGGTGTGTGTGC
>NZ_JBHIQG010000747.1:0-689 GCF_042196425.1 Bartonella sp. AD328YNZD
TATAATTTATCATTTGTTGATCCTTATTTCTTAGGGTATCGTTTATCTGCTGGCGTTGATGTTTTTCGTAGTACTTACCGTGCTGATAAAGCCTATGATGTACGACAGACAGGCGGGTCATTACGGTTTTCGTTGCCTATTAATAATCAATTGTCTGCTAATGTAGCTTATTCTTATGTGCAGGAAGAATATGATTTTGGCGGAGAGTATAATTTCGATAAAGAGAGTGACATAATAGAATTATACGGGAAATATTCTGGTGCGATTGTTCAAGCTGCAAAGCAAAGCCCTTGGAAGCGTTCATCGATTAGTTATGGTTTTACCTATAATACAATTGACGATATGAGAGCCCCTCATGATGGGTGGTATGTGAATCTTCTTCAGGAATATGCAGGGCTTGGTGGAAGTGCAAAGTTCTTGAAGACCACGGGTAAGGCGATGATGTACAAGACTCTTTCCGAGCAGAAGGATATCGTTGGTTTGCTTTCCTTTGGGGGGGGGTATATCCACGGAATGGGCCGAGATGGTGTTCGTATTTTCGATATGTTTAAGGCGAATACTGATATGATCAGAGGGTTCAAATATAATGGGATAGGCCCACGTCAGGTTTCTAATAAGGGTGAAGTTTATTTCTTAGGGGGAACAACATATATGAATGCGACTGCTGAAGTACAGTTTCCTATTCCTGT
>NZ_JBHIQG010000748.1:0-688 GCF_042196425.1 Bartonella sp. AD328YNZD
AGTATTCTCCTTATGAGAGCCCCCAAATATTCATTTCCCCGCAAACTTCATAAGAAGAAGTGAAAATGGATAGTTGTTATTAATTTCAGTAATTGTCCTTATTTGGTAAGATATTTTTGATTTTTTGTCAAAATTAAAAAATAAATAATATTAAATTTGTGTGAATTTATATTGAACACATAATGTGTTTGTAATTATTTATATTATATAATTAAATTTATTGTAAATCTTTATTATAGAAATTATAAATATTATTATAATAATTACATAATTTATATTATTTTTTATAAAGTAATGATATTATTTTCTGTAATACTTATGCATTTTTATAGATTGTCAATGTAAGTGATGACGGTAATACTAAAACACTGTTGCTAGCACTTTTGATTATTTATACCTTATTTATCATAATATTCTAATATATTTGATCTTGATATCCAAAGGAGTTTGATGTTCTAGTATTAAGAATACATTTTTTCTCCTGTTGGGGATATTTTAATAGTATACGACTAAGTTTTTATAAGCTGTTGATGTATCGATGACATTTGAAAGAGCAAGAGCCCAAGCTTATAAATCTTAATCAATGAAGATGCTTCAAGTTGAAGGCTTTAAATCAACAGTGCTTTTATATCATCAAAGTGCACTTTCATTGAAGGATCATTGCTTTCATTATTTTGAATTTTTGACA
>NZ_JBHIQG010000749.1:0-684 GCF_042196425.1 Bartonella sp. AD328YNZD
TTTTTCGATGGCTTTGCGTGTTGTATGGATACCAAATGAATTAACTTCAATCGGTAGTGCAAAAGCACCAAGTCTTTTTACTATCTTTGTTTCATCAGCAATGACAAGCATTTCACGGGATGCCGATGCCACAATTTTTTCATACAACAATGCTCCCCCTCCCCCTTTAATGAGCATCATCTGAGGACCAATTTCATCTGCTCCATCAATATCAAGATCCAATTCAGGTATTTCTTCTAAAGTGCTAACAGGAACTCCAAACTTACGACAGAGCTGTTCAGAATGTCGTGAGGTAGCAACACCAGTCACACGTAGACCATCAGCAACACGCTCACCAAGAAGACGAATAAACTCATTGACTGTCGAACCAGATCCGATACCAAGCCGCATACCATCTTCAATAAATTCAAGCGCTCTAACAGCTGCCATTTTTTTTAACTGCTGAACATTCATGAATGACTTTGCCTTCTATCCGTATAAGCAACACTTATCACCCCTATTCCCACCGATAATAATGATAATAAAAGATAACCTCTTGACGCAATCTATTTAAATTGACCATCGCTTTTGCTTGAAAAGATGTTACTCGTTATAGAAATATATGATAAGAATAAAATAGAATAATCAACAATTATCTTTTTTATTTCTTTGAGAAGATTTGTTAGCATTTTTCTCATTCAATAA
>NZ_JBHIQG010000750.1:0-682 GCF_042196425.1 Bartonella sp. AD328YNZD
ACTCTAGTGTTGGAGAGACACAAAATATGAAGCTTGATAGTACAAAACTCTCTCTAAAGTCTCACATAAATTCAGCTTGAATCCACTAAAATTCCACACACAAAATGCTGGTGAAGATGGTGTATTAATAGAAGATGCCCATGCCTTAAAGTTTGGACGGTCCAGATTAATCTTCCAGATCTGAATCAGTGGTCCAGATGAGCTGTGTCAGAATCTGCACGGAAGGCCGATCGATCGGGCTTCCTTGGGCAAGGAATCGGACTACACTGATGAAGAATGCTTATGAGGAAACAGGAGGTCCGATCGATCGGACTTCCTCGGGCTTGGAATCGGACTACACTGTGAAAGAACAAGGCTGAGAGATCCGGAGTCCGATCGATCGGACTAGGGAGGCCTATCGATCGGCCTTCCAGGATTCTCCCTGCAATGCAAGGCTGTCAGCACCAAAACTTGTTCCGAATTTAATTTGCTCATCCTCCATACTTCATCATGCAACTTTGCAGCAACATCCATCAGCTTTGCAACAATCACATGGATGCATTTTCTTCCAACTCATGATCCATTTGAGTTAATTTTAAATGACAAGATTTGTCCTACATGAGACACAAAACATGGAAGCAAAATATACAAAGGATATATATGAATATATATGAATGTATATTAGAGTTAGCATTATACAATT
>NZ_JBHIQG010000751.1:0-679 GCF_042196425.1 Bartonella sp. AD328YNZD
TGTTGGCGTTTTATTGTTTATTGATTCACGTTACGATATTGAAAGAAATATCCTTTTCTCATCGCTCTCATCCTCTTATCTGATAAAAGACATTATCAATCAATCACAATTTTTCCATGTTTGCTTTATGCAGAAATCTCAATTTATTCGCTCCTCAAGCTCAGAAAAAATAAAATCCTTTTTTCAAACGTCTGAATATCCTATAGAACTTGATGGTGATTTAGTATAAATTAAATAAGATAAGATTATAAACTTCATCGATAAGTTCTTCATTATCACTGGAACCTTAATCACTGGAACCTTATACGTTTTTTTCCTTGCTCTTAGAGCAATAAGCTCTTTCCATAAAAGATTTTGCATAAGCTAATACACGACCTTTAAAGTAATTTTCACAAAAGTGTATTTAAGGTAGGGTAAGAAATCATCTGATTTGTACCTCATTGTACTGAGGCTAGAGATACTAGCTTTGGACAGTGTGAAATAAGAAGCACATGAGATACAAGAACGCCCTTATTTTTTCTAGTAGACATATAATTTTGTGCTCTGAAGATTATCCAATCTTCTCTTTAAGACTTAAGAGCCCCCTCCCCTCGGTATAGCCTTCTCTATAGCTTATAAAACCCAATATTCCTATAACGGGATAAAATTTAGTGATCACGTACTCTATGGCCTTCCCCTT
>NZ_JBHIQG010000752.1:0-677 GCF_042196425.1 Bartonella sp. AD328YNZD
TTGGCTTTTTCGGCTTCGCTCTTGGCTTGATAGGCTTGTGAATCTGCCGACGCGGCTTTTTTCTTGGCTTCTTCGCCTGCCGTTTCTGCTAAACTTGCTGTAAGCTTAGCACTATCTGCTGTTTCATTCGCTTTGTGGGCTTTATTCCACGCTGCATTCGCTGTGCTTTTTGCATTTTCCACCTCACTACGCGCTTGCGTCGCATCATGTCTTGCATAACCAGCAGACTCCTTGGCTTCCTTGGCTATTTTTTGTGCCTCTTCCGCTTCTTCTTCTAAAGACGCGGCTTTCTTACCCGCTGTTTCGGCTGCCCTCTGCGCCTCTCCTGCTATATATTTTGCATTACTCGCTATTTCCTTGGCTTTTTCTACTTCATTCTTGGCTTCATACGCTCGGTCATCGGCTTTCTCTGCTATTTTCTTGGCTTCTTCACCTGCCATTTCTGCTAATCTGGCTATAGTCTTAGCGTTATTGGCTGCTTCATTCGCGTCGTAAGCTTTACTCCACGCTTCATTCGCTGTGCTTTTTACTTTTTCCACCTCACTACGCGCTTGCTCCGCATCATGGTTAGCATAACCTGCTGTCTGTTTGGCTTCTTTAGCTATTTTTTGTGCTTCTTCTGCGGCTGCTTCTAAAGACGCGGCTTTTTTACCCGCTGTTTCTGCCGCTTTCTGTGC
>NZ_JBHIQG010000753.1:0-674 GCF_042196425.1 Bartonella sp. AD328YNZD
GCAAATAAACCCATTGGTAAAGTTATGGATTTAGATAGGGGATATTAAACCAAATGTTTTTAAAAAAACGTAAACAGAAGGGGGGAAAAAAGTTCGTTGCAACAGCGGTTGGATATGCACCATGGGGATTAGGGGTGGCAGAGTATTTTTACAATCTTTACGAATATGATGATGGCACAAGAGAATATGAAGAATTTGACGGTGGTCAGTATCATGAGATACCTGAGAAAGTTGATTACAGTACCAAGGCTCAAGTGAAAGCGTGGATTTATGGGGGTGGTATTCCGAAAAGCGTTCTCAATTACGAACCTCTTATAGACGAGATCAATAAAGAGATCAAAAAATTATCGAAAACCGCAGGAAATAAATATGTTTACAGATAAGCAGCTAAGAGCCTTGTTTGGTATTATAACTTTTATATTTTTATGTTTTTTAGGAATTAAAAAAAATCCCTACTTTATCCAAAGTATTTTGATATTTGCCTCTTTTGGTTTGATAATAATAACAAATATTTTTGTAATTTTATGCAATTCTCATATTCCTTTTGAATTGCAAAATAATCCAAAATACAAACATGATGATACAACAGGTTGGAAGATATTAACACGTGATTTACAACATTATATGCACCGACTCTTAAAGCTAATAAGTTTAGCACTTGTCGTTTTAATTTT
>NZ_JBHIQG010000754.1:0-674 GCF_042196425.1 Bartonella sp. AD328YNZD
GGCAATGGCGTGCGGATTGCTCCAAAACAACATGATGATTGGAAGATTGTCCCTAATCTCTGGGGCGCTCTTATTGGTCAACCTTCAACCATGAAAACACCTACCATGCAAGCCGCTTTAACTCCTATCACTTGCCTTCAAAAGAAATGGTATAAAGACTGGCTAAAGCAGAAAGAGAGACAAGAAATTGAAGAGATACTTGAAACTTTAGACAAGTCTGAAAAGAAAAAACAAGCCCATAAAGCAATAAAAAAAGGAGATCTTGAAACAGCCCATGCTCTTTTGTCTGAAACCCTCTCTAAAGACAATGCGCGTGATGATGATGTCTCTCGTTTTATTGTCAATGATGTGACCGTTGAAAAGCTTGGGGAACTTTTAAAAGAAAACCCCCGTGGTCTCTTGATGGTGCGTGATGAATTATCCGGTTTCTTAACAGATATGGAACGGAAGGAATATCAAACAGACCGTTCCTTTTATTTGGAAGCTTTTAATGGAGATGGTCAATTTACTTATGACCGGATTGGGCGTGGAACCATTTTTATTCCCAATGCAACCGTCTCTATTATAGGGGGCATTCAACCCTCTCGCATTCTGCCCTTTATACGCAATGTTTTATATGGCAAAGGCAATGATGGTTTCTTACAACGCTTTCAAATGCTTGTCTTTCCCGATGA
>NZ_JBHIQG010000755.1:0-668 GCF_042196425.1 Bartonella sp. AD328YNZD
TATTCTGTTGACAATGTTTTAAGATGATTGAGGATTGTGATGAGGCTTGCATTTTGCGCCACAGAAAGAAAAGAGCATCCTGTTGATTTTATTGAACAGATTGCTTGTGAATATGATTGGTCGTTTGAGCGAGATGCGCAAGATGAAATTAGCGTTTGTGTGGAAGGAAAACGGGCCAATTATCGTCTTGCTTTTTCATGGATAGAAGAGCATGAGGCACTTCATTTGGCTTGTTCATTTGATCTTTCTATTGAACATGCCCGAACAGCCGAAATACAGCGCTTATTGCTAGCAATTAATGAAAAATTGTTGTTGGGACATTTTGATTATTGGCAAAGAAATAACTCGGTTATTTATCGGCAAGGTCTTCTTTTGGCTGGTGGGGCGCATCCATCCCATATACAAGTTGAAACATTATTGATACATGCACTTAAAGCCTGTGAAAGCCATTATGTTGCATTTCAGATGGTGGCTTTATCGGGAGAAAGCGCTTACAAGGCATTGCAATACACTTTGTTTGAAACTGTAGGGAATGCCTAAAACATCAAGTTTGTTATTTTTTACAGACTGTTTACTGAAATATGATTCATCGGGGGATATCAAGAATAGCGCGCAATCCCCCGAGTGGGCTCTCGTCTAATTGTATATTGCCACCATGGCTGCGTGCT
>NZ_JBHIQG010000756.1:0-667 GCF_042196425.1 Bartonella sp. AD328YNZD
GATTTGGACAATATTGAACGTAAAAGCCGTTGTTTTACCTCATCTTTACATCTATGAAGATGTAAACTGACATCATCGTACTATTTTGCCAACCTCTCATGTCAACAACTCTTGACACTTGAGAGAATTCATAAGAGACGTTTTTTTATTCCTTTCTTCAATAAAGTTTACTCATATACCAGTCCCACTTGTAGCGTACACAGAAATAATTTTAATTGATTTAATATAAAGGGATTTGTGATAGGAGAAGCGATCTTTCATCAAAGCTATTATCCACTATAAAGAAACAATGAATTCCTATTATAAATCAATATGTTATATTTAATTATAACGAAAAAATAAGAAACAATAATTAATAGTAATGTAAATAATATATCTTCATTTGAAGCTATCACTGAAATCTTGGCTACTCAATGCACATGAATAAGGTATATTGAGTTAATCAACACAAAACAACTTTCTCACCATAACTGTTTGTATAAAAATTATAGAGAGTTGTTTCAAACACCTTAACTCCATCATTACAATTCTTACAAGCTGCTGTTTTTATAATAAAGTATATAGACGTTAATTTATTGAAATAATATAATTTTTTTACTGCCCTTTATAGCCACAACAGTTCTTCCAACCTCACCTATCACTTATAACGTCAACATAGCAAGCAGAC
>NZ_JBHIQG010000757.1:0-663 GCF_042196425.1 Bartonella sp. AD328YNZD
TCCGTAAGTATAGAGGAAGAAACCGGTTTGTTTTTCCTCTTCTTTTCCTAAGACAGATGTTCTGATATTGGCTAAGAGTGCGTTTTGTTTAGCCATATCGGTTAATCCACTGTAGAAGAGAGCATTTGGCATGACCAAATAGCTTGCTGTTTGTGGTACAGGGGCAACGGTAGGGATATTTGTTTCAGGATCAGGATTTGAACCAGAATTGGAGCCAAGCAGTTCGGGTTGCAAACGGAAATCCCAGAAATTTTCATTCTTTTCATCAAAGAGGTTTTGTGCAATATCGGCTTTGCCTTGGCTTGAGTCTGGTCCATAGGCACGTAGTGTATACATATCCGGTAAGCCACCTCTTGTGGTATAACCATTTACCAGTTTGAAAGAGTTTTCTTCTGCTTTTCCAGAAACTTGAATGAGTGAAAGACCACGGACATTGGCAGCAGCAGAGGTGTTTGCTTCGATATTGTTCTCTTCTAAGCGCCCCGTGACATAAACTGATGTGTTGCCAGAGACATCCCCATGGATCAAAAGTCTATCGGTTTTTTGGTCATTTATTGCAGCACCGTCACTCCATTTTGTGTTGAAGTAAATCTTTGCATCACCCGTTGCATTGTAGACTTCTTGCGTGTCTGGTTTACCAGAACCTATATGCAATGTTTGGTA
>NZ_JBHIQG010000758.1:0-662 GCF_042196425.1 Bartonella sp. AD328YNZD
GCGGGGCTGGACGATACATCTGATGTCCAGTGGATCAATACGCTTCGCACAAATTTAGGGTTTTCGGGGACGGAAAAATTGGAAACGCTTTCGGGAGGCGAAAAGCGGCGTGTTTCGTTGTTACGGGCCATTGCTGCAAAACCCGATATTTTGTTCTTAGATGAACCAACCAATCATCTTGATTTACCAACTATTGAATGGCTGGAAGCTGTTTTGTCTTCTTTGCGTTCAGCGATTGTGGTGATTTCCCACGATCGGCGATTTTTAGAAAATGTTACGCGGTCAACGGTATGGCTTGATCGTGGCACAACCAAAAGACTGGAAAAGCGTTTTTCAGAATTTGAAAATTGGCGTGATAAAGCACTGGAAGAAGAAGCCATCGAACAGCATAAATTGGGGCGCCAAATTGCTCGTGAAGAGCAATGGTTGCGTTATGGCGTGAGCGCACGGCGTAAGCGTAACGTACGGCGCTTAGGCGAATTAAAAGACTTAAGACAGCGTCATCAAACCTATAAAGGGCAGCCAGGAAATGCACTTTTGACAGCAGCGAAAAGTCATGATTCTGGGCAATTGGTGCTTGAAGCAAAGAAAATTTCAAAATCCTATGGTGAGCGCATGATCGTGAAAGATTTCTCTTTGCGCATTCAGCGGGGTGATCGAAT
>NZ_JBHIQG010000759.1:0-661 GCF_042196425.1 Bartonella sp. AD328YNZD
TGTTTTGAAACACAAAAAAGCGGGGCATGTGTCTGAAAAAAATGTTCCAGGATTAGCTGTTCGGCAGGTGTGTGTGCGCCTTTTAGGGGCGGTGGTTGATAAGTGTACGCCTCTTTCTGGTTTGACGGATAATGAACACGGACATCCACACTATTTAAAACTTTCACAACGAGATCGTTTGTTGTGTCGGGCTATTTTGATAGCTTCATTACGTCATCGAGGGCAGATTATAGCGGCTTTCTCACGATTTTTGGTGCGTCCTTTGCCTTCACAAGCACTTTCACTTCAGCATCTTTTGCATATCAGTGTTGCACAAATTCTTTATCTTGATATTCCTGATCATGCGGCTATTGATTTAGCTGTACGTGTGGCAAAACTTGATCCTCGTATGCATCGTTTTTCAGGGGTTGTGAATGCTCTTTTGCGCAATGTTGCGCGTGAGGCAGAGCTTTTATGCCAACAAGTTCCTACCATTGAAGGTGTTCCAGCGTGGTTTGGACAGCTTTTAGTGTCAGCTTATGGAACAGAAAAAGCACATCAGATTATAGCAATTCAAAGTATGGAACCCCCTCTCGATTTGACAGTGAAATCTGATAGCGTTGGATGGGCTGAAAGACTTGGCGGTGTTGTGTTGCCTAATGGCTCTGTTCGATTGAATCGT
>NZ_JBHIQG010000760.1:0-658 GCF_042196425.1 Bartonella sp. AD328YNZD
CGCAACTCGTTTAATGAAGGCAATGAAGCCAATGACTTCACAGCATCTACACTTAAACTTGTTGCACCCATTGAACCACCAAGGATGACAAATTTGTCATTGCTTTTCGCAAAATCAACAGCAACTTTTGGTGCTGTGATTGGATCTTCTGAATAAGCAATAAGTGTTTGTCCGGTAAACAAACCCACTATCGATTCAGATTCCGTGCCCTGAAGAGCGATTTTAGCAAGACGGTTTTTGGCGACCTTAACGGCACCGCCAGCTTCACCCATTTTCGAACGCAGATCATTCATCTGTGAAACTGTCAGACCGGAATAATGTGCAACAACAACAGAACCAGACTTCCGAAAAGCCTCGTTAAGCCATGTAACAAATTCGCGTTTTTCCGCTCTATTCACTGTCTCTCTCCATTTAACAGATTTGCTTAGAACAAACCTGTTGGTTACCTTTGATAACATAAAATACTTCATGTCACCGATGAGGATCCTGTCCCCTTTTTCACGCACAGCGTTCAAAGGCAACCTTGGCTCAAACCCTTTAAGTCTTTTAACTCTCAGTTTTTACCCCAGTCTCATGCAGGCTTTTTTGATTAAGATACTTAAAAGTATCACCTACAATCTCGGACAGGATATTCCGGAATTTCTTCCGGTACAACCTA
>NZ_JBHIQG010000761.1:0-654 GCF_042196425.1 Bartonella sp. AD328YNZD
AATGCGTGTGTTGCTCTTGGTGGTTCTCTTTATATTCAAACTGCCATCGCAACTGATATTACCGGTGGAATTGGAACAATTGTTTTTGGATTGGCAGCCGTGATTATCGGTGAAACTCTCTTTCGTACGCGCAATATTTTTTGGATTATAATCAGCTGTATTGTAGGGTCTGTGCTTTATCGTGTGGCGGTGCAATTTGCATTTGAAGCAAATGGCATTGGCATTGATACGTCGACAGATCTTCAGTTGATTACTTCGCTGTTGGTTGTTTTAACCCTTATTGTGCCACGCTATTGGAGGAGGCATAAACGTGATTGAGTTTTTTCATGTTGGGGTCACATTTAAACCGCAAACACCTCTGGAAAAACAGGCTTTAATTGATATTAACCTGAAAATTGATCAGGGTAGTTTTGTTACGGTTATTGGTTCAAATGGTGCTGGTAAATCCACTTTGCTCAGTGTTTTAGCGGGTGCAACGCTTCCCTCAACGGGGAAAGTGGTTATCAATGGACAAAATGTTTCTAGGCAATCAGTCAGTGAACGCGCTGGAAAGATTGCTTGTGTTTTTCAAGATTCTTTAGAGGGAAGTTGTGGTTCTTTAACAATTGAAGAAAATTTGGCTCTTGCTGCTCTTCGAGGAAGTCGTCGTGGTTT
>NZ_JBHIQG010000762.1:0-651 GCF_042196425.1 Bartonella sp. AD328YNZD
GAAAGCAATGAGAACATTGAACATGCTAAAAACAGAAAATCCAAGAGATAATTTTGCTTCTTCTTTTCGTCAACTTCCCCATAATATTGAAGCGGAACAGGCATTACTTGGAGCAATCCTGATTAATAATAATGCACTCGATCGCGTTTCAGACTTTCTCAAAGCAGAACATTTTTTTGAAACGCTACATCAAAAGATCTTTGAGATTGTCTTACAAATTATTCAAAAGGGCCATCTTGCAAACCCCATTACAATTAAGCCCTATATCCAAATGGAAGAAAAAATTGGAGATATTACTGTATACCAGTATGTTGTTCGCTTAGCCACAGAGGCAGTCACTATTATTAACGCTGAAGATTATGGACGTGTCATTTACGATCTTTTTATCCGCCGGTCTTTGATTAATCTTGGCAATGAAGTTGCCAATACAGCTTTTGATGCGCCTCTGGAGTTCACACCTTCCCAACAAATTGAAACGATTGAAAATCAATTATTTGAGTTAGCCGAAAAAGGAAAATATGGAGGTGGGTTTGAAAACTTTGATACAGCCATTGCAAAAGCACTTAACATGGCAAGCGCTGCGAAAAAGCGTTCCTCACAGCTTTCAGGGATAGCTACCCATATCAAAACCCTTGATGAAAAAATGGGAGG
>NZ_JBHIQG010000763.1:0-649 GCF_042196425.1 Bartonella sp. AD328YNZD
TTGAGCCATTTAGACAGTTTACCTTCTTCCATAGTTGGTGAAAGCGCCGGCATCAAAATATCAATAGACATACTTGCTTCCCTCGCATCAAACTAAAATATCAGTATAGAGCTCAGAAGCATCTGGCTCTTGATCACTTTGTGCAAAATCTACCGCATCAGCAACAATTGCACGGACCTCTTTCTCAATAGATTTTAAATCGTCCTCGCTCGCCCAATTTTTTTTAAGAATCCGACTTTTTACTTGATCAATCGGATCGTGTTCCTCTTTTATTTTTTGGACTTCTTCCTTTGAACGATATTTCGCTGGATCAGACATGGAATGACCACGATAGCGATAGGTTTGCATATCAAGAATGATCGGCCCTTTACCTGAGCGTGCCCAAGAAATTGCTTCATCAGCAGCTCCTTTTACTGATCGAACATCCATACCGTCAACAACAATACCTGGAATTTCAAAAGAAAGACCACGACGGGAAAAATCAGTTTCTGCAGATGCACGTGAAACGGACGTTCCCATAGCATACTGATTATTTTCAATAATATAAACAACAGGCAGCTTCCAAAGTGAAGCCATATTAAAACTCTCGTAAACCTGCCCCTGATTTGCAGCACCATCACCAAAATAAACCAATGTCACATTATCTTTA
>NZ_JBHIQG010000764.1:0-648 GCF_042196425.1 Bartonella sp. AD328YNZD
AAGTTGATTGTATTTTGCTAATCTATCCGAACGTGCAAGAGAACCTGTTTTAATTTGTCCACAATTCGTTGCAACCGCAAGATCTGCAATAAAAGAATCCTCTGTTTCGCCTGAACGATGAGATATAATAGTACGATAACCTGCTTTATGTGCTACTTCTACAGCATCAAGTGTCTCACTTAATGTACCAATTTGATTCACTTTTATGAGGATAGAATTGCCTACCCCCATTTTAATACCATCACGCAAACGTGCTGAATTTGTTACAAACAAATCATCGCCAACAAGCTGACATTTTTCTCCAATTGTATCCGTGAGTAGCTTCCAACCTTCCCAATCATCCTCTGCCATTCCATCTTCAATTGTAACAATAGGATAACTTTTCACAAGTTGCACTAAATACTCTACCTGTTCTTGGATGTCACGGCATTTCCCCTCACCTTTATAAAAATATGAACCATTTTTATAAAATTCGGTTGAAGCACAGTCTAAACCAATGGCAATCTGCTCCCCTGGTTTATAACCACATGTTATGATAGATTCCATAATAAAATCAATTACTTGATCAGCACTTTTAAATTGAGGTGCAAAACCACCTTCATCACCAACATTGGTATTATAACCTGCACCCTTTAAACGCTTTTTCAA
>NZ_JBHIQG010000765.1:0-642 GCF_042196425.1 Bartonella sp. AD328YNZD
ATTGCACCAAAGACGGTGTATGAAATACAGAAAACTTTGAATAAGGCACCCCATTATTTTACAGAATTCATTGATAAAATTTCACGATAATACTTCATAAAAATTACAAACTTTAACTTTGTTCCATGATTAACTTGGTTCCATGCGAATAAGGTCAATTTTTTCAATCATTCAAATAGGCACTCTTCTTTGAAGAAAACGCTATGAAAATAATAAAAGGCAAAAAACGTAAAAAAGAAGATTTTAAAAAAATAATGTTACCATTTGAAAGGAAATATGCATGAAAGAAAACACAGAACATTGTGCCTCCTCTACACCGGAAGAATTGCAAGAACAACACTCTGCAATTAATGCAGCCATTTCAAAGCAAATCAATGAAGAAGCGCAAAAATTTTTCTACCCCAATAGCAAAGTGCTTAAAAATAAATACCGCATCAAAGATAACGAAATATTAAAAGAACGCTGTTCTAATGATGTAAAAGAAGAAATGATAAAACTGCACCAAGAACCTCTACCAGAGCAGTTTAATGCCTCTTATCTAAAATACCTTCATCAACGCCTCTTTTCCCGCACATTTGAATGGGCCGGACAAACGCGCGAAGAGCCTTTTACATTTGAAGATGGCACTGTTGCTTCTATGCC
>NZ_JBHIQG010000766.1:0-641 GCF_042196425.1 Bartonella sp. AD328YNZD
TTGCTGGTCAAAAGAAAACGATGCCGTTATGACTGGTGAGCGATTTGGATTGATTCGTTTTGGTTCTCGCCTTGATACTTATATACCGACTGAAATGAAATTACGTGTTGCAGTTGGACAGACAGCAATTGCTGGAGAAACGGTTTTGGGTTCTTTTGATGATAAGAGTGCCACAACGGACTTCAGATACGATTAGGACTCACAATGAAAAATTTTTCGCCATTTTCTTCATTCAATCCTGAGGGGCAGCATGATGATGTTGCAAATCGGCGGCGTTCACCTACATCAATGCGGTATGTCATTCCTAATATCATTACTATTTTAGCAATTTGTGCAGGGATGAGCAGCATTCGTTTGGCTTTTGAACATCGCTATGAAGCTGCTATTTTAATGGTGCTTCTGGCCGCAGTTTTAGATGGTGCTGATGGTCGCATTGCCCGTTTAATAGATGGTAGTTCATCTTTTGGGGCACAGATGGATTCTCTTGCTGATGTTATAAATTTTGGTGTTACCCCTGCACTCATTGTTTATTCTTTTATCTTGAATCAAGCGAATCATATTGGGTGGGTTGCAGCCCTTGTTTATTGTGTTGCTTGTTGTTTGCGATTAGCACGTTTTAATGTGATGTTAGATAATCCCAA
>NZ_JBHIQG010000767.1:0-641 GCF_042196425.1 Bartonella sp. AD328YNZD
TTGGGATTATCTAACATCACATTAAAACGTGCTAATCGCAAACAACAAGCAACACAATAAACAAGGGCTGCAACCCAACCAATGTGATACGCTTGATTTAAGATAAAGGAATAAACAATAAGGGCAGGAGTAACACCAAAATTTATAACATCAGCAAGAGAATCCATCTGTGCCCCAAAAGATGAGCTACCATCTATTAAACGCGCAATGCGACCATCAGCACCATCTAAAATTGCAGCGAAAAGCACCATTAAAATAGCAGCCTCATAGCGATGCTCAAAAGCCAAACGAATACTGTTCATCCCTGCGCAAATTGCTAAAATAGTAATAATATTGGGAATGACATACCGCATTGGGATAGGTGAACGCCTCCGATTTGCAACATCATCATGTTGCCCCTCAGGATTGAATGAAGAAAACGGTGAAAAATTTTTCATTGTGTTTCCTAATCATATCTGAAATCCGTTATGGCATTCTTATCATCAAAAGAACCCAAAACCGTCTCTCCAGCAATTGCTGTCTGTCCAACTGCAACACGCAATTTCATTTCAATTGGTATATAAATATCAAGGCGAGAACCAAAACGAATCAATCCAAATCGCTCACCAGTCATAACGGCATCGTTTTCTTTTGACCAGCAA
>NZ_JBHIQG010000768.1:0-640 GCF_042196425.1 Bartonella sp. AD328YNZD
CGACAATCGTCACTTAATCTTTTGGCTTCCTTTTTTGATGGGTTGCGTCGATATCGGCAACGACAGGGAAAAATTATTCTCTATCTTATTCAAAATTATCTCTCCGATGGGCGGTTGGTCCGTATTGCCGGGGATGAAAATGCTCAATATGTTCCACTGACACGCGAAATGGTGACAAGTTTGGAATATGATATTGTCGTGGATGATGCGCCAACAAGTCTTAATGAAAAAGAGCGTACTTTTGCATTGATCATGCAATTGCTTCCTTTGATGCAAAATTTTGCAACGCCAGAGATTATGCTCGATCTTTTACGCTATTCGCCTTTACCCGCTTCACTCATTCATAAAATCGCTATAAAGGCGCAAAACGCTCTCCAAGAAGAGCAAAATGCCTCAGCACAGATGGGGGGTAATGTGGGAACAGAGCAGATAATGCAGATGTTGCAGACAGTAAAGGCTCAACAATAGGACGCTTTGTCATGCGCGACTTCTGATAAATCCCATCTACCAGAAATTGCTTATCGATACAATTTCCATAGCATAATGTCGTCTTCCTTTATCTTCGAAGAGCTGTTTTATGGAACTATCCCTGTTGGGGAAAACAGGGTGGAGAGGGAGTCTTGCCGTTATGTGGGGTGAA
>NZ_JBHIQG010000769.1:0-639 GCF_042196425.1 Bartonella sp. AD328YNZD
AACAAAGTCACACAAAAAACAACTCTTGTGATAAAAAACTTCAAAAACGTACTTTTACTCACGACACTTCTATCCATGATATGCCTTTAACCAAAGCCGTAAAGAGCCCTACTAAATTTATCTATGTAAAACCCGCACGGCTCGATACTCTCTACCACTTTTATCATAAAAGAAAATGCTCACAGATTATTCTTTTCATGCAAAATCTCGGATCTGCAATCCGTTATTTTATCTATTCTCTCCTGATTTTGAATCAGTTTTACTAAGTCCAGTATTCATTGTCGGTAAGAATGCTTTATTTGCCTGCGGTGGATTACGAAAATAGAAAAAGAAATCCTCATTTGGAGAAATCACCATCGGTGTTTTCTCTAAATTCTTGTATTGTTCCATCGCCAACCAAAAATCGTAAAAAGACGGATTAGCCTCCCGCGCATTCAATAAAAGACGAATACTTTCAGCTTGACCTTCACCACGGGTAATTTCAGCATCACGTTTTGCAGCTGCTACGATTTCTTCATATTCACGATTAGCTTCTGCCACAATACGATCTCGTTCCTGCTGACCACGAGCTCGAATATTTTCCGCAGCAGCTTCACGTTCAGCTGCCATTTGCCGATAGACATCTTCTGAAACAGCATC
>NZ_JBHIQG010000770.1:0-639 GCF_042196425.1 Bartonella sp. AD328YNZD
CCTAAAGTTAAAAGAACTTGCTCTTGACTTGAGCCAATAGAGATAGAACTTAGAGCATTTTTATCAAGAACATAGCCTTCTCTATAAATTTGGCTCGAACCTGAAGAATCAAGAAGACTACACCCAGCAAGCATTCCTATGCTTGCTATTGATAGACCAATCAATAATTTACGTTTGATTAAGGCTATTATGTGAGGCATTTGAAACAATGATATCTCCTTTTTATACTGAGATGTAGGACAAGAAGGCAACCTCAAGTTTTTTCTAATTTTAACTTAATCTACCGTAGCTTACACTGAGTTTCCCTGTTATAAAGCAAATTATGCCATATAGAATTTCTTTAGAAAAGAAAAAAATGCATAAATACTTGAGATAAATAAAAACATGGTGCTTTACGCGTTTTTATGTTTGGGAGTTGTCTATGAATGTTCAAAATGTTCCTCAAATGACATTTGCTTTGGCTTATCCAATATCTGTACGTTCTCTCCCTGCTAAAGGTATAAGGGTTCATTTTTGTGCAAACAAAAAAGAATGTACACATTTAGCCCAGAACCATGATTTAATTGAAGTAAAATCTTGTGAGGGAAAATTTCATATTTTCCCGTGGAAAAAACGCGGAGTGCGTATAAAAGGTCTGTT
>NZ_JBHIQG010000771.1:0-638 GCF_042196425.1 Bartonella sp. AD328YNZD
GCAAGTGCATTAGAGTGGCCAAGATAGCTATGTGATCCTCCCGTAAAGCCGATGACACGCATGCCTGCTGCTTTGGCGGCATGTACACCATGAATTGAATCTTCTATAACGATAGTGTTTTGAGGCTCTACTTGTAATTGTTTTGCGGCAAAAAGGAAAATATCAGGGGCAGGTTTGGTTTTTTTTGTTCCAACTTCAGGTGCAGAAAATATTTTACCTTCAAAAAGTTCATAGAGACCAACAGTGGTGAGCATCTCTTTTATATCGATGCTCTTTGCATTAGAGCAGATACAGTAGGGATAGCGTGTTTGAATAATTTCTACTGCTTCTCTTACATCATCAAGAGCACGTAATTCAGTTTTTATTTGTGTACGAAAAATATCAGTCATTTGATCTATGAGATGAGCAGAAATTGGTTTTTCTATTTCCTGTTCAACTTGTTTAAGAATATCGCGAAAGATAAGCCCTGCAAAACGTTCGCTCAATTCTTCAGGTGAGATTTCATATCCTGTTTGTTTGAGCAATTGAGATCCAATTTTTGCTGCAAGATATTCAGAGTCTACGAGAACTCCGTCACAATCAAAAATAATAAGATCTATTTGAGGCATAAAATATTCCTTTACATGTTACGAGATGAA
>NZ_JBHIQG010000772.1:0-638 GCF_042196425.1 Bartonella sp. AD328YNZD
GCAAGTGCATTAGAGTGGCCAAGATAGCTATGTGATCCTCCCGTAAAGCCGATGACACGCATGCCTGCTGCTTTGGCCGCATGTACACCATGAAGTGAATCTTCTATAACGATAGTGTTTTGGGGCTCTGCCTGTAATTGTTGTGCGGCAAAAAGGAAGACATCAGGGGCCGGTTTCGTTCTTTTTGTTCCAACTTCAGGTGCTGAAAATATTTTACCTCCAAAAAGGTCATAGAGATCAACCGTAGTGAGCATCTCTTTTATATCTACGCTTTTTGCATTAGAGCAGATACAGTAGGGATGACGTGTTTGAATAAGTTCTACTGCTTCTCTTACATCATCAAGAGCACGTAATTCAGTTTTTATTTGTGTACGAAAAATATTTGACATCTGATCTATGAGATGAGCAGAAATTGGTTTTTCTGTTTCCTGTTCAACTTGTTTAAGAATATCACGAAAGATAAGCCCTGCAAAACGTTCACTCAATTCTTCGGGTGAGATTTCATATCCTGTTTGTTTGAGCAATTGAGATCCAATTTTTGCTGCAAGATATTCAGAGTCGACGAGAACTCCGTCACAATCAAAAATAATAAGATCTATTTGAGGCATAAAATATTCCTTTACATGTTACGAGATGAA
>NZ_JBHIQG010000773.1:0-636 GCF_042196425.1 Bartonella sp. AD328YNZD
ATACAGAATTATTTGTCTGATGGTCGCTTGGTACGGATATCGGGTGAGGAGAACGCGCAATATATTCCCTTAACACGTGAAGCGGTGATGAGTGTTGATTACGATATTGTGGTGGATGATGCTCCAACCAGCCCGAATGAGAAAGAGCGTACCTTTGGCATTATCACGCAATTATTACCGTTGCTTCAAAATGCCGTAACACCGGATATCATGCTTGATTTGCTTCGTTATTCACCATTGCCTGCGTCATTACTCAATCGTGTGAGTGAGAAGATGCAACAGCAGCAAATGGCACAACAAGCCCAACAACAGCAAATGGATCCGGAACAAGAAATGAAGTTGCAAGAAAAGCAGCAGGATATTGCTGCTAAAAGTCAGATGCAACAGATGGATTTGCAAGGAAAGCAGATTGAATTGTTCATGCGTCAAAAGAGAGCAGAATTGGAAGCCGAAATGATGCAACAGAGGCATGACATTGAACGTCAGAAGCTTCTCAATGAACAAGCACACAATCAGATTATGCGAGAGAGAATAGCATTGCACAGAGGCATGCATATTTGAGAGAGGTGAAAGAATGAATGCAGAAATGAACGAAGCTATGAATGAAGATTATAGGGTTGGTGCACCGGTATTTGA
>NZ_JBHIQG010000774.1:0-634 GCF_042196425.1 Bartonella sp. AD328YNZD
TATCTCATCTAGTTTTTATGTCTCCATAGATGTCCAAATGTAATGCCTTTTGCGAGAGAATTGGCCATGCTTGATAGTTTGAGTAACAGCATGATGGATATAATGGACAAGATGAGAGCTCCTCCAAACATGAAGCTTACATTCTGGTTGTAATCGAGTTTCATATCACTCAAATAGTTTGCAAAGATATTCATCATCAGATTAAATACAGTTGCTAAGAGTAGAAAGAGGATTATATAATTGACGACTTGTACAATCCATTGCTCAAAAAAGCGATAAGTTGGTTGCCAAAGTAGAGCAATAATGAAGATTGGCCCCCATCCTACGAGAAGTGCAAGTGCGATTTTTGTCAGAAGGACGAGACCCCCACCGATTGCGACGACGAGGCTTGTTGCTAGCAAGATGAGGATTCCTAAGAGACTGTAAAGCAGACCATTGGACTCGAAGAAGACGGTTTCTTGGAAAAGACGTCCTGCATATTGGAATCCTCCGCCTGCTGTTTTGTCAAGTAAATTCATTAATTGTTTATCATCGAGTGGGTTTGCGATGAGCGCTTTTGATAACTCATAGGGCATTTGTGTTATTAAATTTGTGATTTCTGGTTGATAAAGTCCTGTGGTAAGAGCTATTGAAG
>NZ_JBHIQG010000775.1:0-632 GCF_042196425.1 Bartonella sp. AD328YNZD
TCACTCGTCACAACCTCAACAGTTTGCGCTGGATCAAAACTACTAATTGAATCAATATTCCATGCCATCACCAATATATCTTTAGATGAGGCACTAAATGCTGATGTTACAGCCCCATTCAAGAAAACGAGTGTGCTTAATAAAATAGAAATTTTTTTCAACATTCTTTTTTTTCCATTTTATCTCTTCCTATTGTACTCTTGTATCTTTTCACACAAAGTGATTATGATTTTGTTTTTTTAAACAGCATGGCATCAAACATCAACTTCATTTAATCGAACCAAGCATCTATAAAGTAATTCTCTTATCCATCAATCTATATTCGGAATACAGAGAATCTATAACGATAAACAAAGAACCTCCCCAATATAACTTCTCATATTCATCCCTTCCTGTAAACGACCTCAATCATATATTGCATAAACATCTCTCACAATTTCATCCTTAAAAAAACTGAAAGACTTTTATGTGAGAAAATATTTTCATCATGCAATTATGATTAAGCACTGTTTATCTTTGACAACATTTAAAGACACACTTATTTTTCAATTTTATTATAAAAAATACGCGGCGCACTATTCCAAACCCATTTTTTGACATCAGGTGTCATCGCTATAGCGCTATATTGCTGA
>NZ_JBHIQG010000776.1:0-632 GCF_042196425.1 Bartonella sp. AD328YNZD
CAAAGATTATGGTCTTAATCAAGAGTCTATAACACTATTTTGTGACAACATTAGTGCCATTAGCATTTCTAAGAATCCCGTTCAACATTCACAAACTAAGCACATTGACATTCGTCATCATTTCATTCGTGAATTGGTAGAAGACAATATGGTCTCTTTAGAGCATATTTCCACAGAAAGACAATTAGCGGACATTTTCACAAAACCTCTTGAGGCTACTCGTTTTATAAACTTGAGAAAAGCCTTGGGAATTTGTCAACTTGATTAAAAGATTCATGCTAGTAAGAGGTCCTTTGCCTTCTTGATATATCATCTTGATCTCTTGCTTATGCTCTTTGTTGACTTTATTGAGGTGAATGGTTATCTAAAATCCTTGGAAATATGTACATTAAAGCTTATGATGTTTAGCATGTTCTCTATTGAAAGTAGCATTCATAGATTATTCCTTGAATCTCATTCTCTAAAACATCATAAGTAGAGGCTTTCATTATTTCAAGCTTAGCTTAGCTATGCTATTGAGATTGACCGTTATCTAAATTGCAAAAGGGTAAAAATATAAAAAATTTATCGACCAATTCTCCAACTGCGATGTTAGTGACAGTTTGGAATCCAACCGCGATGTTAGTGACGGT
>NZ_JBHIQG010000777.1:0-631 GCF_042196425.1 Bartonella sp. AD328YNZD
GGTTCAATGGGTGCAACAAGTTTAAGTGTAGATGCTGTGAAGTCATTGGCTTCATTGCCTTCATTAAACGAGTTGCGTGCAAAACTTGTGGGTATGATTTCTACCCCTGCGACCCGTATTGCACAGGTTGTTAATGCCCCTGCTGGTCAGGTTGCGCGTGTCATTGGAGCATATGCTCAGGAGGATAAGGCGGCTTAAGGCTGTTTGTATTCATGTTTATGGAAAAGCTTTAATGCTTTTCTGTTTTTTTGGATAAGTTTTAATAATGGTTCAAATCTTTTAATTGAAGGAATTTAAAAATGGCTGATCTAGAGAAGATCGTAGAAGACCTTTCTAATCTAACCCTTTTGGAAGCTGCTGAGCTTTCTAAGTTACTTGAAGAAAAGTGGGGGGTTTCGGCTGCTGCTCCTGTAGCTGTCGCTGCTGTTGCTGGTGCTGCTGCTCCAGCTGCTGAAGAAAAAACAGAATTTGATGTTATTCTTGTTGAAGGTGGCGCACAAAAAATTAATGTTATTAAAGAAGTTCGTGCCCTTACTGGACTTGGTCTTAAAGAAGCTAAAGATCTGGTTGAAGGAGCACCCAAGCCTATTAAAGAAGGTGCTTCTAAAGAAGAGGCAGAGAAAATTAAATC
>NZ_JBHIQG010000778.1:0-631 GCF_042196425.1 Bartonella sp. AD328YNZD
GCAACATCTGTTAAGTAATATTCTTTTTTTATATTGTTATTATCAACCTTCTCTAAAAGAGAAAGCGCATGTTTTCCGCGCATAGCGAGTATTCCACCATTACAAAAAGAAATCTTTTTTTCTCTATCGCTAGCGTCTTTTTCTTCTACAATTGCGATCAATTTACCATTTTTCTCGAGAAGACGCCCATAACCTGTTGGGTTTTGGGTATGAAAACCTGCAAAAACAACATCTGCTCCATCAACAAGCTGTGCACGCATTTGGTGCAATGAATCTTGCTGAATGAGAGGCGTATCCCCAAAAACAATGAGAACATCATCCACTTCCTTTTGCAAAGCTAAACGAGCAGACAAAACAGCATGGGCAGTTCCTAAACGCTCTTTTTGTTCAAAAATCATTACATCTTTTACAAATGACTGAACAACGTGCGTAACCTCCTTAGCACCACATCCCACAACAACGGCTAATTGCGAAGAGCCAGCCAATTCTATTTGTTTTAAAACATGGCATATAAGAGGCAATCCAGCAATTTTATGAAGTACCTTAGGCAGAGGCGATTTCATGCGCGTCCCCTCACCTGCAGCAAGAACAATAGAAAGACAACTTCTAACCATAAAAACACATAAGACTA
>NZ_JBHIQG010000779.1:0-630 GCF_042196425.1 Bartonella sp. AD328YNZD
TGGTTTTTGGTATTTTTGTCTTTTTTAAAAAGAATACTTAAAAGGAAAAAACAAAATATTGCTCGTGTTGCAAAACAAGGGGCTGAAAATGGATCTTTTCAGGGGCTGTATATTTATGGTGAAGTAGGACGGGGCAAAACCATGCTGATGGATTTGTTCTTTTCTTGTTTGCCGAAAGGTCATAAAAAGCGCGCCCATTTTAATGACTTTATGGCTGATGTGCATGAGCGCATTAATTTGTATCGTCAAGCATCTGGGCATACAAAATCTAAACAGGATAATCCTATTTTAGCTGTTGCTGAAGATCTTGCACGAGAAACAAAGGTGCTTTGTTTTGATGAATTTAGTGTAACAGATATCGCTGATGCTATGGTGTTGGGGCGGCTTATTTCTGCTTTGTTTGATAAAGGAATTTTCTTTATTGCAACTTCAAATGTGGCGCCCGATAACCTTTATTATAACGGTTTAAATCGCGAACTCTTTTTGCCTTTTATTCAAGTTTTGAAAGCATATGTTCGTGTTGTTAATCTTGATGCAAAAACAGATTATCGTCTTGAAAAATCAAATCTACAGCCCGTGTATGTAACACCTTTAGGGAAAAAAGCAGATGAATGCATGGATAAAGCATGG
>NZ_JBHIQG010000780.1:0-624 GCF_042196425.1 Bartonella sp. AD328YNZD
GTTTAGCACCACGCTTTTGTAGCTCAACGAGTGTTTCTTTATGTCGTACAAGACGTGTCTCGTCACAAACTTTGCCCTGTGCCATAGGAACATTAAAATCCACCCGCACAAGAACACGTTTTCCAGTGACATCAACATCATCAAGTGTGTGAAACCCCATCACTTTTTCCTCTTTATTTTCCATGTGTTTTACATAAAAATGTATCTGCCTAACTTTACTCTCACTTAATGCCTCTTTGCTTTTACATGAATACATGAAAAGGATCTGCTTTTTTTGTTTTTTTCAAACTTTGTCTCGTTTAAATCGCATTCTTTTGAATTCTGTTTTCTCTTGTATTGTTTAAAACCATGTATGTTATTAAAATAAACTGCACCATTCATTTCTCAACAGCGTCTTCTCTTCAACACACGAAACAATCGTCTTTATCTCCTTTTTTAAAGAATGCGCCTTAACTTTTACAAAAACGAGACTTTTTCTTATTCTTATAAGAAAAGGACCCGAAGGTCCTTTTTTCTCCCTTTTTTCTAAATTGTTTGAGCAAAAGCTACAGCCGTATCACTCATACGGTTAGAAAAGCCCCATTCATTATCATACCAAACCAAAACACGACAGAGCTGACCATC
>NZ_JBHIQG010000781.1:0-623 GCF_042196425.1 Bartonella sp. AD328YNZD
CCAACATTGTAATTGTTTTAACATACGAATAGAAGCAGCAGCAAGGGCAATGGTTCGTATGTTAGAAGCAGGGGTATCTCCTTGTGGAGCAGCATCAACGATTTTTATTTTCAGATTAGGGGCTGTTTGCTTGAGTGCTATCGCTAGGGCTAAACCGACAGCCGCCCCTCCTGCAATGAGCAGATCACATTGTTTAGTTTTATGAGATTTAATTTTTTTATTGGGTTGTACATTTTTATTGCGATTAGAACACACAATACTTCTTCCATTGTTTATAGTTTGCTTTCTTTTAAAAAGAATATCTTTTTACATTGCCTAAAATATCTTAACTTTTACTTTTCTCTCTGCTTTACAAAAACGAGATTTCTTTTTAACGCCAATTTGATAACATATTGGTTTTTCAGAGTTTTTCTGCTTAATCATTTATGTGATTCATCTTACAGATTTATCGGATAAGCTTTTTTAAATATCTTCTTCAATTCTTTTTACACTTGGTTGATAAAAAAGAAAACTAAAAATAAACAAAGATGGTCGTGTATTTTTTTAAGTTGTGTGAGTTACTTCAGTATGCTTGTCCTGAAGGGGGACATTTCGTTAGTATGATAGATAAAAATAGATAAAAA
>NZ_JBHIQG010000782.1:0-622 GCF_042196425.1 Bartonella sp. AD328YNZD
CGGGCGATGATGCAGCGCGTACGAGAATATCTTGCAGATAATGGTGGATCTATTGACTCAAGCTTTATGGTAAATGCGGAAGATAAAACAACATTAATTACCTTAAAGACAGTTTCACCAATAAAGAAATACAACAATGATATCATCATACGTTTTAAAGCTCGTGGCACAAATATTGGCACGACGACAATAACTGTTAATAATATAGGAGAAAAGCTTATCTATAAAGCCACTGATGTGGGGGTTATCCCCTTAGAAGGGGGAGAGCTGCAAAGAGGTGGCATTTATGAAATGGTATATAATAATGGTGTTTTAATAAAAGAGCATGAAGGGTGGTATTTATTAAATCCTACACCACCAAAAATAGAAAATTTTCCTGCTGGATTCATTGCAACATTTGCTATGCAAAGTGTGCCAAATGGTTGGCTTTTATGTGATGGTAAGTCCTATAAGTGTGAGGATTATCCGCAGTTATTCAAGGCAATAGGTGATAAATGGGGGAAAAACAGCTATGGAACTTTTAAAGTTCCTGATTTTAGAGGTATGTTTTTACGCGGCTTTGATGATGGCCGTGGTTTAGATGGTGGTAGAAAATTTGCAGATAAACAACAAGATAGCATAA
>NZ_JBHIQG010000783.1:0-620 GCF_042196425.1 Bartonella sp. AD328YNZD
CCCACGAAGTAACAAAAACTCTTGAAACTTTTCAATCTACTGATCTTTCTGAAAAGATTGAAAATTTATCGCATTGTGTCACACAAATAACAGAAGAGATTGCTGAACCTAGAACTCTAGTGATTAATTCTTTGCACGATATTGTTAAATTAGCTGAACAGCATAATGATGTTCCTTTCAAACTCCTTGTTAAAGAATTTGTTCATCCTGTTTCTTTTGATGTTGGGCATATTACCTTAAGACTTTCTGAAAATACTCCACAATTTCTTGCTCATGATATAGAAAAAAAAATATCTCAATGGACTAAAAAACGCTGGACAATAGCTTTTGTCAATGAAGGAGGTGGCCCAACCTTACAGGAGGAAAGTATAGCGATTCAAAAGACTCTTTTTTCCAAAGCAGAGACAGATCCTGACATCGCAAAAATCCTTAATCATTTCCCAGAAGCAAAAATTGTCGATATTCGACTCAATAAAAAAGAAAATGATCTTGATTTACTTCCTAATACCTTTAAAAATGCTGATATTTTTCAAAATAACAGTAATATCAATGATGAATAAGGATACCTCTTCCTATGCGTGAAATGATGAGCATGATGAAAAAAGCCAAAGAAATGCAAG
>NZ_JBHIQG010000784.1:0-619 GCF_042196425.1 Bartonella sp. AD328YNZD
TGAACATGCGCGATATTGAACAGGGGCTTGATCAGATCAACCGTTTGAGTTCAGCGCACGCTCAAAGCGAACTTCTTCCAGGGCGTGAAGAAGGGAGCACCATTGTCAATATTAACAATCATCCCGATAAAACGTTCAAGGTTACTGTTTCTCATGACAATATGGGACAATCTTCCACGGGTTATGCGCGTTATAGTGCGGGCTTGAGGGTAGAAAATATTTTAGGGATGAATGATGCGTGGGATTTTAACTATCAACGCAGTGAGCCCGATTATTGGGGTGGGAGCAAGCAAGAAGGACATAGTAATAACATTTCAGCGAGTGTGAGTATTCCGTATGGTTATTGGACCTTTGGATTGAATGGCACTGTTTATAATTACCAAAGCATTATCCCTGGCAATTTTACCGATATTGAGACGACGGGGGATTCCAGTGAGTTGCACGCCAGTACAAGCAGGGTTCTTTACCGTGATAGTGTTTCCCTTACAACTTTGAATTTGGGTCTTTCTTATAAAAGAACCAACAATTACCTCCTTGGTAATAAGATTGAAGTGGGCAGCCGTCAATATAGCGTCGCCAATTTTGGCATTTCGCATTCGCGCCAGATGTTGGGGGGGAC
>NZ_JBHIQG010000785.1:0-617 GCF_042196425.1 Bartonella sp. AD328YNZD
GCTCGTATATTACTTGCTTTAGATTGAGCAGCATAAGTTTCACTGATCCGTTTATCTAAAATTGGATAAGGGGTATTCTTTGCATTATCATTTTCATTCTTTTGTCCTACTGAATAAGGAGGGTTACCAAAAATAACTTCAATATTTAGTTTCTTTTGATGCTCTAAATATTCACTGTTTTCTTTAAATAATTTTTGCAGAAGGTTTTTCTCTTCAAGCATACGGAAGGTATCGGTCAAACCAATATGCTTGAAAGGAATATACTCACCTTTCATAAGACTATGATAGGTAGATTCAATGTTAATCGCTGCTATGTAATAGGCGAGTAAAACAATCTCATTGGCATGGATATCATGACGGAATTTATATTCCATATCCTCTGGTTTGATGAGTTTTGATTGTAACAGCCGTGTGATAAAAGTACCTGTTCCAGTGAAAGGGTCAAGAATAGAAACACCCCGTGACCCCAAGCTTTTTCCAAATTCATTACGCAACACCTCATCAACAGAATGAATGATAAAATCAACAACCTCAACGGGCGTATAAACAATCCCAAGCCTATCCGTGGTTTTCTTAAATGCCTTGGCAAAAAAGCTTTCATAAAGCGTAATAATAAG
>NZ_JBHIQG010000786.1:0-615 GCF_042196425.1 Bartonella sp. AD328YNZD
TCATGATAGTAAATTTTACACTCTCCAGAAACATTGGGATTTTTGATAAATAGCGTTACCGCAATACCAGTCATACTACCACTACCAAAAATATTCTCTCCTTCTTGAGAAGCTCCATTGCTTAATATATTTTTGCGGATATCCCCCCGTAAATTAAGCACATAAATACTCGTAAACTCTTTGGCTAAAGATTTTCGTAAACCATCCATTGTTGGCTTTTCTACATAATTAGAACCAGAAACAAAGCCGATTACTCCAGCATTACCAATACGGTCACTAGCCCAGCGAATGGCACGAATATAACTATCATATAACTTTTGCGTACTAGTTGCTTTCGATTGAGCTATATAAGTCTCACGAATGCGGTCATTTAATATCGGATAGGGTGTATTTTTTGCATTATCATTCTCATTTTTTTGTCCTACCGAATAAGGAGGATTGCCAAAGATAACTTTGATATTTAGATTCTTTTGATGTTCTAAATATTCACTGTTTTCTTTGAGTATACCGTCTATCAAGTTTTTTTCTTTAAGTGTCTGAAACGTATCAGCCAAACCAATATGCTTAAAGGGAATGTAATCTCCTTTCATAAGACTATGATACGTCGATTCAATG
>NZ_JBHIQG010000787.1:0-615 GCF_042196425.1 Bartonella sp. AD328YNZD
TTTTTAGTTACCTCGGCAGATGCTTTGATTACTTGGGCACGTACCGGTTCTTTAATGTGGATGAGTTTTGGTTTGGCTTGTTGTGCTATCGAAATGATGCAATGCTCAATGCCTCATTATGATAATGAGCGTTTTGGATATGCACCACGAGCTTCACCCCGCCAGTCAGATGTGATGGTGGTGGCAGGTACTCTAACAAATAAGATGGCTCCTGCTTTAAGAAAAGTGTATGATCAGATGCCAGAGCCGCGTTATGTGATTTCTATGGGATCATGTGCAAATGGTGGGGGATATTATCATTATTCCTATTCAGTGGTGCGTGGCTGTGATCGTATTGTGCCTGTCGATATTTATGTTCCAGGGTGTCCACCGACAGCAGAGGCATTATTATACGGCATATTATTGTTACAGAAAAAAATCCGTCGTACCGGATCCATAGAGCGATAGAGAGTTTTCTTGTCATGATGAATGAATCATTGGTTGAACTTGCGGCTTATTTGGAAAATAAGTTAGGAAATAAGCTTGAAGAGACTGTTCTTGCTTTTGGTGAATTGACTATTGTGGCACGTCTTGATGCAATTATCGATGTCTTAATGTTTGTTCGTGATGATTCTC
>NZ_JBHIQG010000788.1:0-615 GCF_042196425.1 Bartonella sp. AD328YNZD
TGCAACAGAATCAAAGATCTCCACTGATTTAATCATATCACCTTGCTCCATGAGTAAAGAAGCCTCCCGCAAACGAGCAAGAAAAGGATATCCTCCAAAGTTAGAGTCTTTAACATTCTCCAATTGCTTTATCGCTTTATCAAAATGACGTGTATCCGCAAAATTAAGGCTTTTTATAAATGCGTCACCAATATAACCAGCTTTCTTTATTTGTGCATGATAATAAATTTGATAAATAATTATCATGATGATGAAAAGAAGGACTGCTCCAATAATTGAAAAACCATAACGTCTCCAAAAAGCAAGCGCCTTTTCCTGACGAAATTCAGCATTAACTTCAGCAATAAAACTATCATACGACATATATCATACCTTGTAAAAATTTACTCTCTGCGCTTTTACGCATAAATGGACAAAGATGGTAGCCTAAATCAACTAAAATCTTTAAATTACTGATTTATTTATTTCAAATTGACATGTAACCAAATCAATTGGATTTTTGCAACTGTCTTAGTCAAAAACGATGTAAATGTTCTTTAAGCTTACATCACAACTTTTGAATCTTATAAAAAAATCACTGCTTTAATATTATCCATGATTGCCTACCATCTTCAG
>NZ_JBHIQG010000789.1:0-615 GCF_042196425.1 Bartonella sp. AD328YNZD
AAGCATAATAATTATGATCGATAGCCTTGTTTTTTTTATTCCCGTTATAGCTATTACAGTAAAGTCAGTATCTGAGGAAATTCAGAGTGTTTGGCGTGTATCCTTTGGAACACAAGAAAAGCCTGTATGAAACTCTCTCACGGGCTTTTGACCTTATGTTTCATAAGGCTGCCTTCCTTTGTGCTGAAAAATGACGTCTTTCAAGTTCGCCAATGGAAATTCTATGACAACAAAGACAAATTTGCTGCCTCAAATGCCTTCTTCTGATGTAACGATATCACGCTGGCGATGGGCCGCGATTGTTGTTTCTCTTGTTATGGCTCTTTTAGCATCGGTTTTTATTATGTTGCTTTCAAATGCCGTTGATAGAGAAGTCGCCCAGTTGAATACAAGTTCAGAATTGCGCGAACAGGCTGATTTGGTTCTTATTAGCTTGATTGATATGGCTGTTGCTGATCGCAGTTATGCAAAAACGCGCAAGGTGGAAGATAAAATACGTTTTGAAAATTCAGAGCGGGAGTTGGGGGATATTCTCGATTATATCGCACTTATTGTTTATGCGCATCCGCAGTGGTATAAATGGTTTACGGCTTTTAAAGAAGAGGTTGAAGCACG
>NZ_JBHIQG010000790.1:0-614 GCF_042196425.1 Bartonella sp. AD328YNZD
ACTTGCTCAATTAAAGCATCAGGAAGAGGACTCTCATCCACCAACACATCCATCTTTGCAATGGGATTATCACTGTTCTCAGAAACAGAAACACTCAAGGAATTATCAGAACTGGAAAAACGAAAATCCATGGTTTCAACATCACGCACAGAAACGCCGAGTTTTTCAGCGATTGTGCGAAAAATATCCTGTTTCGATAAAGCACTATCATCCTGCACCAGTTTTGCTCTCAAACGCCGAAGATTAAAGAAAAGTGCTTTTTGCGAAGAACTGGTTCCCCCTCGAACAATTGACCAGTTTCGCAAAATATAATCTTGAATAGAAGCGCGTATCCACCACGTTGCATATGTTGAAAAACGCACTTCCCGATCAGGTTCAAAACGTGCAGCTGCTTCCAATAGTCCCACATACCCTTCTTGTACCAAATCCCCCAATGGCATTTTGAAACGTTTAAAGCGATTAGCAATAGCAATCACTAAACGCATATGAGCCGCTGCAATTTGATGCATGGCATCATCATCACGTTTGTCTTTCCACCGCAGAGCCAAATCATGCTCTTTTTGTCGTTCAAGATAAGGTGCTTGCATAGCAGAACGCATCATATTACGTCCTAA
>NZ_JBHIQG010000791.1:0-613 GCF_042196425.1 Bartonella sp. AD328YNZD
GAAATTGAAGATATTAATTAATTATATATCATCCTTCAAGGATGCAAATTTGTTTCTTAAGTTGTTCATTTTACTGAGGTTGTGATTTACGGTAGCTCTTGATACTTGAGAGGTTCAAAGAGGTATTCTCTTTTTTCCTTTCTTCAAGTTTTTTCTCACACGCCAATCCTGCTATATAAACGAATTGATTTATAATGATAATTCACTGTTTTGCCTATTGAATGAGAATCCCGCATATCGTAAGATTCTTTCATTTCAAACTTGTTTATGTTGAATCAATCAAAATCACTACTTGCACATAACAAACGGGATGAGTGTGTGGATAAAAATTATAGAAAAAAGGACTCAAAATGGCTCTTATGAACTGTCTTAAGTACTAGGAGCGATCTCAATCATCCACGAGCTGGCAAAGTGTGTGATGGTGCCGGCTTGTTTCTTCACAAGCGTAAAGATGGGGGTGCTCAATGGATTTTTTATTATTTCATGGGAGATTTATCATTATACCATTCACGAGGTGTCGTCGTGAAATGGATTTTGGAGGCAGATGTCTCTTTAAAACAAGCTTGTGAATGTGCACCCTAATGGCGCTTCTGTTTTACGTGAGGGGCGTGAT
>NZ_JBHIQG010000792.1:0-612 GCF_042196425.1 Bartonella sp. AD328YNZD
TAGTAAATAATCCATGCTCCACGACACACCACTTATCACAACTATTGTTGCAGGCTTATGTTTAGCATTTCTCTTGGGAATGATTGCTAGCCGTTTACGTATTTCACCCCTTGTAGGCTATTTGTTAGCTGGTGTTATTGTGGGACCCAATACAGGCGGATTTAAAATAGATTCCGTCATCATTAATCAACTTGCTGAAATTGGTATTATTTTGTTGATGTTTGGTGTTGGGCTCCACTTTTCATTAAAAGACCTTTTATCTGTCAAAGCTATTGCTGTCCCCGCTGCTATTGCACAAATGGCATTTTCTACTTTTCTAGGTTTGTGCCTTGGTCTGATTATGGGATGGGGCTTTAGTGGTAGTTTGATCTTCGGTCTTGCTTTATCCATAGCAAGTACCGTTATCCTGCTACGTGCTTTGCAAGAGCGTCATCTTATTGAAACAGAAAAAGGACGCATTGCCGTTGGATGGTTGATTATTGAGGATTTAGCAATGGTCCTTATACTTGTCCTCATCCCTTCCTTGGCAAGTGCCCTCAGCAATACAAAAAAAGAAGCGTTGGATCCTCTTGTTCAATGGTTAGATTTAAGTATTTGGGGTATTTTTGGTCT
>NZ_JBHIQG010000793.1:0-611 GCF_042196425.1 Bartonella sp. AD328YNZD
CATCAATTTGCAAAGGGATCTGTAATCAGAATAGTATCTTCACGCTCTGGACTCGTGGATAATAAAGCTACTTTTGTATTAATCCGTTCTTCAATATAGCGTATGTATTTAACAGCCTGCGCAGGTAAATCTTCCCACGTCAGCGCATGTGCTGTTTTTTCCTTCCAACCTTCTAATGTTTCATAAACAGGCTTCACCCGAGCTTGAGCTCCCATGGAAGAAGGTAAATAATCAATTCTTCTACCATCAAGCTCATAACCAATACAAATTTTTATTTCATCTAAACCATCCAAAACATCAAGTTTTGTCAATGCTATCCCTTGCACACCGCAAATTGTTACCATCTGACGTACTAATACAGCATCAAACCAACCACATCGACGCTTTCGACCCGTTACAACACCAAATTCATGTCCACGCACTCCCAGAAATTCACCAATATCATTTATTTGCTCTGTCGGAAACGGCCCTTCTCCAACGCGTGTGGTGTAAGCTTTTGCAATACCCAAAACATAATGAATTGCACCAGGTCCCATCCCTGAACCTGTACATGCCTGCCCAGCAACTGTATTCGATGACGTTACATAAGGATAAGTTCCAAAATCATTATC
>NZ_JBHIQG010000794.1:0-611 GCF_042196425.1 Bartonella sp. AD328YNZD
AAGTTTGCACTCACAAATGAAACGCGTGTAATTAGTAATCAAATTCTTTATCGCATTAAAGCTTTAAAAGACTTTTCTGATGTCAAGGCTGGCGATTTAGGCGGTTTTGTTGAAAAGGAAGATAACCTATCGCATTATGACAATTGCTGGGTCTATGATGATGCTTGTGTTTATAATAATGCCTATGTTTCTGATAATGCTAAAGTCTTAAATGAAGCTTATGTTTTCGATAATGCAAAAATTGAAGGCTATGCACAAGTTTATGATAATGCCGTGGTTTATGACAATGCTAGGGTTGCTGATCATGCCGTGGTTTTTGGAAGAACTTATGTTTACGGTTATGCCTGCGTTTTGAATCATGCTGAGGTATCGGACAGGGCTGTTATAAAAGGTCATGCTAAAATCTATGATGATGCTTTACTGACTGGCTATGCGCAAGCTTATGGCAATGCAAAGATTTTTGACAATGCTCAAGTTTGGTTTTTTGCTATAGTTGGTGATGATGCTTGTATTTATGAGAATGCAAAAATTACAGGCTATACATACATTTGTGATCAAGTGAGTGTTTTTGGCAATTCATATATAGATACAAAAAAATTAAATGGTCATAT
>NZ_JBHIQG010000795.1:0-610 GCF_042196425.1 Bartonella sp. AD328YNZD
CATTAATGACAAGAGATTCTTCCCTTTCTGGAATTTTTTCTCGCAATTGGATTTTTATTCGTGGTGTACCAGCAATACACTTTCTCCCCCCTGAAGGACCACCAGAAATTGCATTTGCAGGACGTTCCAATGTTGGAAAATCATCTTTAATCAACGCGCTCGTCCAACAAAAAAGCTTAGCACGTACCTCAAACACACCAGGACGGACTCAAGAGCTTAATTATTTTGTACCCGATGGCTTCAGTGGGCAGCTAGGAGATCTTCCCCCTCTAGCATTAGTAGATATGCCTGGCTATGGCTTCGCTGCTGCTCCTAAAAATCTGGTTGATGCGTGGACAAATTTGATTTTTAACTATTTACGGGGACGCACAACGCTAAAACGTGTGTATATCCTGATTGATTCACGCCACGGAATTAAAAATAATGATGAAGAGGTTCTTACTCTTCTTGATAAAGCCGCTGTTTCTTATCAAATTGTTTTGACAAAAAGCGATAAAATCAAATCAAAAGCCTTAGAAAAATTAATTATGATCACACAAACAAAGCTTCTCAAGCGCCCAGCAGCTTACCCTGAGCTTCTTGTAACCTCTTCAGAAAAAGCTCTCGGTTT
>NZ_JBHIQG010000796.1:0-609 GCF_042196425.1 Bartonella sp. AD328YNZD
TGGGTTGCAGCCCTTGTTTATTGTGTTGCTTGTTGTTTGCGATTAGCACGTTTTAATGTGATGTTAGATAATCCCAATATACCTAAGTGGCAGAAAAGTTATTTTGTTGGTGTTCCAGCACCAGCAGGAGCGTTATTACTTTTATTACCTACGTATTTAGGTGCTCTTGGTTTGGTACCTAATTGGGGGTGGGCATTATTTTTTAGTCTTTATACTGTAATTATTGCTTTTCTTTTGATTAGTCGTTTACCGGTATGGAATGCAAAAACAATTGATCAAAATTTAAGGCGTGATATCGTTATACCGTGCATGTTGGTCATTGTTATTTATGTCGGTTTTCTTGCGACTTACACGTGGAAAACTTTATTGATTACAGCGGTTAGCTATATGATTTTTCTCCCCTGTAGTTTTGTTGCTTATAATAAACGTTCGGCTTTAGAAGAGAAAGAGGCTGACGCTAAAGCTATCCAAGAATCATAAAATGTTACATTTTTTTGAGTAGCAAAGAAAAGAGAGAGATCCAAACTATTTACCTCTCAGATGTGATCAATCAGGTATATGATAATCTACAAACCGATTTTTACGGACATTAAAGAGTTTTCCAGTTTC
>NZ_JBHIQG010000797.1:0-609 GCF_042196425.1 Bartonella sp. AD328YNZD
CAGTTTCTTGATGCTGAATCAAGCAATGCAGAATAAAGCTTAAATATTTGGTCATTATAGCCTGTAGATTGCTTCATGCTTTTGTGATCGTCCCTTCCATGGCATTGTTATTCGGGTAAAAAAAGATGCCGTAGAAAAGAATATTCATGTTGTTTAAAACCTATATGTTTTCTTAAGGAAATATCTTTCAAAGCTATCAGGTCATTTCATAATGGTTCCCGTGTCAAGATATAAAATCTGTTTCGCATTATTATCTTTACGCTTAATATAAAGTGTAAGACAGCTCCATTAAACTATTTACAACAGCAATATTATCATGACAGGTTTTTCTCAAAGCTCATAATTATAGTGTGAATAGTCACTCTGCGCTTGAATGAGGTATAAGACATTAATGCGTTAGTTACGGCTGATAAAAAGCACAGCATTACTAATGATGCTAATCACTGCTCTGTTGAGAACGTTTACAACTTTACTTATATATTGGAATTTTTTCAACGAGTTATTACTATAAGCTTAGAAACCATGAAAGTCGTTAGAAGCTTACCAAAATTAGAAATTTAGAGAAACTAAATAGATTTCTGCAGTTAATTTACCTTATAAGTTTTTTTG
>NZ_JBHIQG010000798.1:0-285 GCF_042196425.1 Bartonella sp. AD328YNZD
TCTAGGCTTGTCGAGAAAGTAGGCAACTCTTCTCCCCATGCGATGAGTGTTATTTTTGCTACCTATCAATCAATACAAGTCATTGTTGATGCGCAAAAGGATCATGGTTTAGCAACCTTTGATCTAATTATTTGTGATGAGGCGCATAGAACAACGGGGGCTTCATTGGGAACAGACGACAGTGAATCTGATTTTATCAAGGTTCACGATAACACTCTTATTCGAGGCAAGAAACGTCTATACATGACGGCAACGCCTCGTATCTTTAGTAACCATGCCAAAAGG
>NZ_JBHIQG010000798.1:350-609 GCF_042196425.1 Bartonella sp. AD328YNZD
GCCATTTATGGAAAAGCGCTTTATACTTATAGCTTCACTGATGCGGTCAAGAATGAACTGTTAACCCCTTATAAGATTATTGTTTTGGGGGTTGATGAGGGGAAAATCAGTAAAACCATGGAGATGCCTACCACAAGTAAAGATTATGAACTTACTTTAGATTATAGAACAAAAATTGTTGGCTGTTATCAAGCTTTAACTAAACTGGATCTGAAAAATGATCTTGGAGATGATACGAGCCCCATGCGTCGTGCCTTGG
>NZ_JBHIQG010000799.1:0-608 GCF_042196425.1 Bartonella sp. AD328YNZD
AATGGTGGACGCGGCGGCAAAGACCCTTCGCGCTATGGAGACTGGGAAATTAAAGGCCGCGCCATTGACTTTTAAAATTCAACTTTAAAAAAACCAACACTATTTAAAACAAGTTTTTAAAGGAGATCCGTTTTTGACGAACAAAAACGGATAATATTCATTCTTCTAGAACTTTTAAAGACGCGTTGGTTGAACCATCATGCTTTTTATGCTGAAGCAGATTCTGCTTCAGCCGCTACCGTTGCTTCTTCTGCTGCTTGCTTTGCTGCTGCTATACGTTCTTGTGCTTTTTTACCTGGTTCACCTTTATGTGGATTATTGCGGGTTGGACGCTTTTTTAAACCAGCTGCATCTAAAAATCGTAAAACGCGATCAGTTGGTTGAGCCCCTTGTCCAAGCCAATACTGGATACGCTCTTCATTAAGTTTTACCCTCAGTCCATCTTTAGGTAACATTGGATCCCATGCTCCAACACGTTCAAGAAATCGCCCATCGCGCGGACTACGAACATCTGCAACGACGATATGATAATAAGGACGTTTTTTTGAACCTCCACGGGACAAACGAATTTTCAATGCCATATTTTATCTCCTATTGTCAGCTCTGGC
>NZ_JBHIQG010000800.1:0-607 GCF_042196425.1 Bartonella sp. AD328YNZD
CATTATAAGCCTGAAGCTTTTTTAATGGCTGTTGCAATTGGTGCAGGTTGTGA
This sequence comes from Bartonella sp. AD328YNZD, assembly GCF_042196425.1. NCBI lineage: Bacteria > Pseudomonadati > Pseudomonadota > Alphaproteobacteria > Hyphomicrobiales > Bartonellaceae > Bartonella > Bartonella sp. AD328YNZD. Next base: position 54 of record NZ_JBHIQG010000800.1, read on the forward strand.
GTTCCTTACACCTATCGGACATCAAAGCAATATGCTCGTGATGGCGCCAGGAGGATACCGTTTCAGTGATTATCCACGTTTGGGTGCTCCATTGGCGGTGTTGATCGTTATTATTGCTGTTCCAATGCTTATGTGGGTTTGGCCATTACAATAAGATATTTTCAGAAGCTTTGAGTATCTATTACAAAAGGTTATTAATTGTATAAAGATAAATTGAAGGGATACACTTTCTTTGGCAAAATTTTATGAAAACTTCGCATTGATCATTCAGAACGTCTTTCAAATATAGTTGATAAATTAGGTTTATCTGTGTCATTTTTATCTTCTGTAGAAATTGGTAGAAAATCTGTTCCAGTAGGCATGGAAGAGAAAATCATAGAACTCTATGCTTTAGATCAAGAAAAAGCTTCTCTGTTAAAAAAGAAGCCTATCTTTGTCGAAAGAATTTTACAATCAAACCTTCTAATCCGTTGCAACATGAAACTGTTGTTGCATTTATGCTACTTTTAGATGTCTTATTTTAAGGGGCGTTAGCAGATTTCAAAGAAATGTTA
>NZ_JBHIQG010000801.1:0-606 GCF_042196425.1 Bartonella sp. AD328YNZD
ACAATGCGATAAATTTTCAATCTTTTCAGAAAGATCAGTAGATTGAAAAGTTTCAAGAGTTTTTGTTACTTCGTGGGCGTTGGTTTTTTCAGAAGTTTGATTTTTAACTAAATTTTCCGGTTGTAAGGAATTATCTAATTGGCTTTTCAAAGATGTTTTTAAATCTGATAGATCTGATAATGTATTGGTAACGCTTGAGAAAGTATGGGCATCGACCGTTGTTTCTTTTGCTATATTATTTGCATTCGTAGATTCTTGATGAGAAGAATTTGTAACGAGTGTGAGAGGTGTTTTTTCTTGCGTAAGCTTTTTTAAAGCTTCATCAAGAGTTGGTAGGTCAGCTGTGTGAGCAAGACGAATTAAAAGCATTTCAGCGGCTTGAAGTGGACGTGCAGTTTGATTAACTTCCTGTAATCCTTTGAGTAACATTTGCCAGTTTCGGGATAAAACAGGAACGGAAAGTTTTTTTGAAAAGTCTAAACTTTTTAAACGTTGTTCTTCAGTTAGTGAGAAATCTTCCACTATTTCTGGTGTAAAACGTAAACGTGTGACCAGATGATTAAAATCGGCTAGTTCTGTCAATATAGTAAGAGGATCAGCACCTGC
>NZ_JBHIQG010000802.1:0-605 GCF_042196425.1 Bartonella sp. AD328YNZD
GATGGTGGTGAGGCGCTGATTCCCGCTCTTGAACAGATTATCAAATGTGGTAGTGCTTTGGGGGTTAGGGAAGTTATTTTAGGAATGGCACATCGTGGTCGTTTAAATGTTCTTTCACAAGTTCTTGCCAAACCGCATAGGGCTATTTTTCATGAATTCAAAGGGGGATCTTACAAGCCTGATGATGTGGAGGGATCCGGTGATGTCAAATATCATTTGGGAACTACCGCTGATCTGGACTTTGATGGTAAAAAAGTTCATTTATCGCTGTTGGCCAATCCATCTCATCTTGAGATTGTTGATCCGGTTGTTATGGGAAAAGCACGTGCTAAACAAGATCAACTTATGGGACCTGCGCATACTGATTTACTCCCATTAAGTGAGCGTTCAAAAGTGATGCCATTGCTTATTCATGGTGATGCTGCTTTTGCAGGACAAGGCGTTATCCAAGAAACTTTTGGTCTTTCAGGTCTTAAAGGTTATCGTGTTGCGGGCTCACTTCATGTTATTATCAATAACCAGATTGGTTTTACAACATCCCCACGTTTTTCACGTTCTTCGCCTTATCCATCAGATGTCGCAAAAATGATTGACGCACCAATTTT
>NZ_JBHIQG010000803.1:0-605 GCF_042196425.1 Bartonella sp. AD328YNZD
GGGCAAGGCGTCTTGAGTTTAGGATTTCATTCTTTGAAAAGGATTGATCTTTTGCGGCATTTTGGGCATGATCTTTGGTTTTTATTGATGAAGGAGCGGGGCGTATGGGTGATTACGCGGGACATATTTTTTAAGGGACTGGCGTTTTGCTGCATTTTTGGCTTGGTCCTTGGCTTTTCTTATGAGGATGCGGGGCGACCGGCTATTCCGTGGGAGGTGTTTTGGCAGGGGGGGTGATTTCTTGCATTGTTGCAACTGTCCTTTGTTTTATTTTGGTGGGAGCAGACCGTAGGACTTTTACGTGGGGTGTGTTTTTGAAGGCGGGGGTGTTTTGCACCATTGCTGCAGTGATTCTTGGCTTTGCTTATAAGGGAGCGAAGCATTTTGATATATCGTGGGAATTTTTAGTGATGGGAGCGGTATTTGTTGCATTGTTGGCGCTGTCCTTGGTTTTACTTATGAGGGTGCGGGGTAAATGGATATCGCGTGGGGTATTTTTATTGAAGTTTCTGGTGTTTGGCGGCGTTGTTGGCACTGTTGTTGGGTTGGCACATGTGGGAGCCAAGCATATGGGCTGGAGCACGCTTTGGTTCTTGAACGATAGG
>NZ_JBHIQG010000804.1:0-605 GCF_042196425.1 Bartonella sp. AD328YNZD
CTGTTATGAAAACATCTCAATAGAAACTGATAATTATAGAGATTAGCAAAATCCCTTTTAATAGACCGTGTCAGTGTTGTCAGTTTTGTCAGTTCTTTTTAGACCCTCTATTATTTTTTTTAAATGCGTAAAAACTAAAAACATTATATTTCAATAGGTTAATTTCTTTAAAACACAACTCATATCAAGAATACAATCTTTAAAGATAACCAATGATATGAATTGATTAAAACCTGTCAGTTATGTGTCAGTAAATTGAACTGACAAAAGTGATCATTTGAGTGAGTCATTACAACGTGCTTTATGAAAATCATATGATCCTTTAAAGCTTTTCAAAAGATAGCTTGTAACTCATAAGAGATGCTATCAAGATCATTATAGTTATGAGTTTTGACGGGGTTTTGAGTTTTGAGGGTTGCTGCTATTATGTAAAAAAACGATAAAAATTAAAAACGTTATTTTTCAATAGGTTAATATTTTATAGACCTTAAAAAAACAACCTCTATTGATAATGCAATTTATAAATTCAACTAATAATATACGTTTTGAGGGGGTTTTGACGGTTTTTACACCTTCAAAACCTATAAGCAAAATGAATATATATA
>NZ_JBHIQG010000805.1:0-605 GCF_042196425.1 Bartonella sp. AD328YNZD
TTTATATATTTTAAATGGAAATTCATTTGGGGTTATAGAAAATATAAAATTAAGCTATGTTTCTTCAGTTTCTCACATTTTCTAGGCAAACAAGGTTTAACCGGAGCTATGGATAGATTTGGTTTTGATTTTGGAGATATTCAACTTTTCAACTTGGGAAGCAATTTGGGTATTCCAGGTAGGGGTTTTATCTCTTCTAAATTGAGTTTATGTTATTTAGATATGACTGTGAGCATTTGGGCTAGCCATTTGGCTATTTTGGAAAATTTGTATATTTTCAATGTTTAGCCCATGGGAGGCTTTTAAACATACATAAAAGCTTGTTTTGGTATATTAAACTCATGTTTAATAGCATGTGAATTATTGGCATGTTTTGTGAAATTTGGGGCCTATTGGTCCAATTTCAGGAAAAGTTACGCGGACGGCCTTTTGGGCCATTTTGTTCCATATGTGGACTGATGTTGATTTTGTAGATATTATATAGTTTTGATGGGAAACAGTTGTCAGATACGAGTTATTGGCCAAGGGCCATAAATTTTGCGACCGGGAGCCTTCCGACCGATGGTCTAGAAACCTGCGCAGGGATTAGGTGTGCGGCATCCAGC
>NZ_JBHIQG010000806.1:0-604 GCF_042196425.1 Bartonella sp. AD328YNZD
CCATTTTCTGCTACAGCAACACTGGCGAGCATCATGCGTTCTTTTGTAACAAGTGAAAAGTCAAGCTGATGCCCTGCGGCTTTGGCGAGATTTTCAAAAAAGACCCGTTGTGTACGTCCATTTCCTCCCCTAAAAGGATGGAGTTGGTTAAGGGCGTTAAATAAGCTTATTGCTTCAGCGTTAAATTTCTCACGCGTTAAGCCTTGCAAATTATCTTTTTCGGCAAGCGTTTGATCTAATTTTTGTAAACCGTCTTGGATTTCATCGCCGAGTGCAAAAGGATTTTCCCATCCTGTTCTTTTCATTTCGGGCATGGCGGCTGTGGTACCATCTTCAAATGTAAATGGGAGATGGCGCAGATATCCAGCCCATTCAAAGGTATTTTTAAATAAGTGGTGATGTATAGAGCATAGATAGGAGCTATCAAACTTTTCTGGTACGGGGGATTCACGCAGATTAACTATCGCTTCTGCTGTATCCTTTGAACATTTATCCAGAAAGGATTTTAAGTCTTTTATTCCATATTTATTTTTGAGTGTTGTGGTGTTTGGGTAGACATAATGATGGGGAGAAACTGTCTGTATATTTTTTGTCTTTGCTTTTG
>NZ_JBHIQG010000807.1:0-604 GCF_042196425.1 Bartonella sp. AD328YNZD
CAGTTTCTTGATGCTGAATCAAGCAATGCAGAATAAAGCTTAAATATTTGGTCATTATAGCCTGTAGATTGCTTCATACTTTTGTGATCGTCCCTTCCATGGCATTGTTATTCGGGTAAAAAAAGATGCCGTAGCAAAGAATATTCATGTTGTTTAAAACCTATATGTTTTCTTAAGGAAATATCTTTCAAAGCTCTCAGCTCATTTCATAATGGTGCCCTTGTCAAGATATAAATCTATTTCGCATGATCATCTTTACGCTTAATACAAAGTGTAAGATAGCTCCATTAAACTATTTACAACAGCAATATTATCATGACAGGTTTTTCTCAAAGTTCATAATTATAGTGTGAATAGTCATCCTGTGCTTGAATGAGGTATAAGATATTAATGCGTTAAGGCTGATAAAAAGCATAACATTGCTAATGATGCCAATCACTGCCCTGTTGAGAACGTTGGCAACTTTACTTATCCATGAGAATTGTTTCAACGAATTATTACTATAAGCTTAGAAACCATGAAAGTCATTAGAAGCTTACCAAAATTAGAAATTTAGAGAAACTAAATAGATTTCTGCAGTTAATTTACCTTATAAGTTTTTTTG
>NZ_JBHIQG010000808.1:0-603 GCF_042196425.1 Bartonella sp. AD328YNZD
GTCTTGTGGAGACACCACGGTACGGAGGAGGCAACTTGGGAGTTGGAGTCAGGGATGCTTGAGAAGTATCCCGAACTGTTTCCTGGTATGTTCTCAAATTTCGAGGACGAAATTTTCTTAAAAAGGGTAGGATGTAAGAACCCGTAAAAAACTTTCACGTTTTTACATCTTTATGACATCATTTTTGCATCATTATTGCATTTTGCATTTTTAAAATGCATGGGGTTTAATGAATTATAAGGTTTTAGTGAGTTTTAAGTAATCCTGTTGGTTTCAGGATGAAAAACGGAAGCCAATTTGATATTTTTTTTGGTTGAGAGTAGTTTTGTAATTTCTGCCACGATAAGGGCATTTTGGGGAATTTCAGTTTTCAACAAATGCAGGTGGTCATAATTAGATATGAATTTTTATTCATAGGTGCCTCTTGAGTTTACCTTTTGAGTAGTTTGGGTTTCGGGTTTAAAACGGAAGTCTTCCGATACCCGATTTTGGCTCGGTTGGTCTCGTTGTGACCGTAACTCCGAGATCTTGAGGATAGTATCTTTTAGCGATGCTTATTTAATGGATATGAGGAGATGGTGATAGAGTTCCATTTAGGTTCCT
>NZ_JBHIQG010000809.1:0-601 GCF_042196425.1 Bartonella sp. AD328YNZD
ATCAATGAACTATGAGGCCATAATAAAAAAGTACGAGCCCCTTCTTTTACCTATTTATATTTTGGTCATTGTTCCCCATCGAAGGCCTAAATAGAAACGTTTTGTGATATATAGAAAACAATCAGCAATGCAAATCATTTTTACGAAGATTTCTTCGTCTAGAGTCTATTTGAAATCCATCCATCATTTGGAAGTCTGAATTTAAAAGCAGATAATTATGAAAGCTTTTCAAGGAATGCAACAGATTGATCACTTTTAAAGAAGTAAAAAACGTGATCCAATCCTGAAGACAAAATTCTGATGAAAAAACTTTTTCTATGAATTCTTTTAAGGCATTGTGAAAGATTTTATCCATTATATCAAACGTTACACCATTTGGAGATCTGTTTATTTTTTACTTTCATCAACACCGCTCTAGAAATTCGCTTCTTGAGCGTTTTTTATCGCCTCACTTTCTCCTTCAAACACAAATACTCAAAAATGCTTTGCCACCAACAATGACATTTTCCTGCTTTTATAAAACACATCAATAAGAGAAGCTATTTTAAGAGCAAATCTCTCTTCAACATGAATGTATCATCCATTTACTTCAAAAACGAAA
>NZ_JBHIQG010000810.1:0-599 GCF_042196425.1 Bartonella sp. AD328YNZD
ATCAATGAACTATGAGGCCATAATAAAAAAGTACGAGCCCCTTCTTTTACCTATTTATATTTTGGTCATTGTTCCCCCCTTATTTAATGCTTCAATACAATCATCCCATAATATATCAACGATGCAAATCATTTTTACGAAGATTTCTTCGTAAGAATATATTTGAAATTAATTCATCATTTGAAAGGCTGTATTGAGAAGAAGATAATTTTATATGAAAGCTTTGCAACAAATGCCACACTGATTACTTTTGTAAGAAATAAACAGACTTGATCTAATACTACAGACAAAATTCTGATTAAAAAAACTTTTGCTATGAATTCTTTTAAGCAATTGTAAAATACTCTATCCCTTCTATCAAACCTTACACCACTTTTAAATTTGTTCATTTTTTATTTTTATCAATTTCGCTCTAGAAATCTATTTCTTGAGTGTTTTTTGTCTTTTCACATTCTCCTTCAAGCACAAACCCTCAAAAACCCTTTGCCACCAACAATGACATTTTCCTGCTTTTATAAAACGCATCAATAAGAGAAGCTATTTTAAGAGCAAATCTCTCTTCAACATGAATGTATCATCCATTTACTTCAAAAACGAAA
>NZ_JBHIQG010000811.1:0-597 GCF_042196425.1 Bartonella sp. AD328YNZD
CCATCAGCACTTTTCACTAGTTTGCTGTTTTAAGCCGCTTTTGAATTGCTACTGTTATGTTGCTCTTCACTAGGCTTGCCTATTCTCATGCATGAAATGCGCTTGCCTCCTAAGGCTAGGTTACGCGTATTTTCAACAGCGATAAAAACCTTCTCAGCAACACCATAAAGCCTGCTTTCTAAATCACGACAATACTGCACCAGATCAGCACATGAGGGGACAAAGGTTGTTGACATACCTTTGGCTTCTCCACGGATAAGATTTTTAACAGCTTGCAACAAAGACCAGAGTGAGATGCCGTTAAGAGCCGCGATATAAGCCTTTGCACGTGCCTCTGGATTTGAAACTTTTTGCATTGTCAAACCGCCTTCAAGCACATCAAGAGCCTCTGCAATATCTTCAACAGACGCTTTCAAGGTAAGTAAGTTTTGAACTGTCTGATAAGCTTCCAAAGCTTGTTCCTCTAGGGCTGGTGTCAATTTCACGCCACTGATCAAGGTCCAAGGATAATCCCTTGTTACGCATTGCGCCATCTGATCTGCACTGTTTTGAAGCGGATTCACTAAATCCTGCTCTACGGATAAGGTTACGGATTGT
>NZ_JBHIQG010000812.1:0-596 GCF_042196425.1 Bartonella sp. AD328YNZD
GATGATCCTTACATTCTCATTCACGAAAAGAAATTGTCTAATTTGCAATCTCTTCTTCCTGTGCTTGAAGCTGTTGTTCAGTCTGGAAAACCACTTCTTATCATTGCTGAAGATGTGGAAGGTGAAGCTTTGGCAACGCTCGTGGTCAACAAGTTGCGTGGTGGTTTGAAAATTGCTGCTGTAAAAGCTCCTGGATTTGGTGATCGCCGTAAAGCAATGTTAGAGGATATCGCTATCTTGACATCCGGACAGGTTATTTCTGAAGATGTGGGCATTAAACTTGAAAATGTCACTTTGGATATGCTTGGACGTGCAAAGAAAGTGAATATTTCTAAAGAAAACACCACCATTATTGATGGTGCTGGACAAAAGGCTGAAATTACTGCTCGCGTCAATCAAATCAAGGCTCAGATTGAAGAAACAACTTCTGACTATGACCGTGAAAAATTGCAAGAAAGACTTGCTAAACTCGCTGGTGGTGTTGCTGTTATCCGTGTGGGTGGTGCAACAGAAGTTGAAGTGAAAGAAAAGAAAGACCGTGTTGATGATGCTTTGAATGCAACACGTGCTGCTGTTGAAGAAGGTATTGTTGCTGG
>NZ_JBHIQG010000813.1:0-593 GCF_042196425.1 Bartonella sp. AD328YNZD
GCCTCGGTGTTTAAAACGGTCTCCACGCCGTCAACCGTTGTGCGCCCTGCATCCAAACGAATATTCTTCTCCGCAACTAAAACAGCATCCCCACCCGCCGCAAAATGCCCCCCTTGACTAAAGATATCCCCGCCATGCACATGCAATTGGTGATTTGCCGCAATCCGCCCTGAATTGGTTATCGTGGAATTGCTGGTATTCTGGCTGGTGATATTCACATCATCGCCCATGATCAAAGCTCCAGCAGAAACAAAGGAGGCTCTGTCTTTTTCGGGGATGTAAAGCACCGGAGCATAAACATCCATGCCCTTGACCTGTTGGCGCACATAAATCACCATCGGCGCTTCTAGGGACGCCAATTGTTCTTCACTCAAAGCCTCACCAAAGGGGAGATTGTGGGCTTTTGCATATTCTGCCCCGACATCCAGCAAAGTTTTGACTTGTTCAATGGCATCACTTCCAGGAATAAAGGAACCTTTGCCCAAACCTTGACCAACAAGATCACGCATTTGTTTTTCAATCAATTCCTTTTCGAAATAAGCATCGCCTAAGAAAAAAATCTCTCTGTCAGGATTGTAACCAATTCTGTTCAA
>NZ_JBHIQG010000814.1:0-592 GCF_042196425.1 Bartonella sp. AD328YNZD
ATTTTAACAGGTGCCTTTATTGTCTTTTATATGCTTGAAAAAGGGCTAACTCTTATTGATATCGGGATCATTAAGTCATTTCAGGCTTTTATTATGATGGTTACCGATATTCCTCTGGGATATTTTGCTGATCGAAAAAGTTATAAAATATCGATTGTTTTGGCAGCGGCTTTTGCCGCTATATGGCTTTTTCTCATGGGAATTTCTACAAGCTTTTACGGTTTTCTTTTAGCAGAATCTTTTAATGCAGTGTCGTTGACATTGATTGCGGGGGCTTATAATGCTTTACTTGTTCAATATGCAAAAGCAAAATTGACATCCACTAAAAAAGTGCTTGGTTCCAGCTCTCAATATAATTACATCGGCATGTTTATATTCAGTTTGATCGGTGCTTATTTTGCTGATTATTCGAGCCAATATATATGGTATATCGCGGCGTTTTTAATGTTGATGACAACACTATTTGGTTTGTTTTTTCTTGATGACCTGAAGGGGGAGAAAAAACCAAATAAAGCGAATTCTCTCATTTGTGAAGCTAAGGAGATGTTGTCTATTTTTATTAAAGTTCCTTATATTTCTTTATGCTTTTATT
>NZ_JBHIQG010000815.1:0-592 GCF_042196425.1 Bartonella sp. AD328YNZD
CTATTATAACATTTATAACTCTTTTTTCTGTATTTGTATTGTTAGGATGTACGCGTGTAGATAGTCTAGAGCAGTACAATAAACTTTACGAAGAATATATCAGTGAAAAATACGAGACTTTTGAACATTTTCAAAAGCAAGAACAAGCAAGAAACTTCATCTATAGTCGTGGCTATCAGAATATAGCGCCAAAATTTGATATTATATGGCATCGTCACATACTTATTGTTTTATGTGGACGCTTTGTTAATTTATTGCGTGGTGATTATAATGAGGAGATGTCATGGGCAATGTTACCCAATGTCATAAGCAGTTTGCGTTATGACTATAACTGGAGAGAAAGCGATTTTATTTGGGCCTATAATATGTCTATGAATTCTACTGACCCCATGATTGATTACGCAAAAAAATTTCTTAATTCTTCAAGCGGAAATGGCATCAGTTCTACAACACAAATTATTGATCTCGTGTCTAGTATGAACGCTGGTCATAGTGAAAATACTAGAAAAATAGCACGTTTTTGCATAGAGCTCCGCACGATATATGACATGATGCAACCAAGAGGAATTTACAAATGACATTTAACGAGCAA
>NZ_JBHIQG010000816.1:0-592 GCF_042196425.1 Bartonella sp. AD328YNZD
ATTTTAACAGGTGCCTTTATTGTCTTTTATATGCTTGAAAAAGGGCTAACTCTTATTGATATCGGGATCATTAAGTCGTTTCAGGCTTTTATTATGATGGTTACAGATGTTCCTCTGGGATATTTTGCCGATAGAAAAAGTTATAAAATATCGATTGTTTTGGCAGCGGCTTTTGCTGCTACATGGCTATGTCTCATGGGATTTTCTACAAGCTTTTACGGTTTTCTTTTAGCAGAATCTTTTAATGCCTTATCACTGACATTGATTGCGGGGGCTTATAATGCTTTACTTGTTCAATATGCAAAAGCAAAAGTGACATCGACTAAAAAAGTGCTGGGAGCGAGCTCTCAATATAATTACATCGGCATGTTTATATTCAGTTTAATCGGTGCATATTTTGCTGATTATTCAAGCCAATATATATGGTATATCGCGGCGTTTTTAATGTTGATGACAACACTATTTGGTTTGTTTTTTCTTGATGACTTGAAGGGGGAGAAAAAACCAAATAAAGTGAATTCTCTCATTTGTGAAGCTAAGGAGATGTTGTCTATTTTTATTAAAGTTCCTTATATTTCTTTATGCTTTTATT
>NZ_JBHIQG010000817.1:0-590 GCF_042196425.1 Bartonella sp. AD328YNZD
ATGGAAATTGGCGTGTTACTTTTCGCTTTATAGGAACAGATGTGGAGCTTGTTGATTATCAAGATTACCATTGATGAAAGGAACGAAAATAATGATGCATAACCCCGCACATCCGGGCGAAGTTCTAAAAGTAGCTTTCTTAGACGAAATGGGGATAACAATACAAAAGTTAGCTAATCATCTCCATATGACAAGAGCTTCTCTATCAAGAGTGATTAACGGACATGCCTCTATGAGTACCGAACTTGCAGTGAAATTAGAACTAGCTGGTTTTAGTAAAGCGAAATTTTGGCTGGATATGCAAACAAATTATAATTTATGGCAAACAATGCAACAGACACAACCACCTATTTCTCCTCTGGTTTCTGAAGCACATCAAACGTCGCTTTGATTTCGTTTATAATTTTGACGGGGCTTTAGTTTTTTAGCTTCCGCCCGTTGCTCTAACCTTTTTGAAGTTTTTTAATGGCTTCTATTGCAAGGCGTTTTCTATCGGCTGTTTTGGTATAAAGAGATGCCATTTTATCTTCTGTCCAGCCAAAAAGCGCTTTCATTTGCGAAACTGTCGCACCAGCATTGGCTGCACGTGT
>NZ_JBHIQG010000818.1:0-588 GCF_042196425.1 Bartonella sp. AD328YNZD
TCTAAGCTATTTTGAAGCGCAGCATTAAAAGACGGATTCTGTCCAACCATATCACCAGAAGCCACTCTTCCAAGATTACTTGCTGCCGACGTTGGATTGTAAATTGTATTCATCAAAGAGCGATTTTGATAATGCTGTGGAATACTTCCAAGACCACCAATTCCATAGCGCGTTTGATAACTTAACGGCGCTACACGAGGACCACCATAAACATTCCCACCCGCCCCTGTATCATACAGATTATACGCATCCGCACCACCTCGCTTAAAGACATTCTGCATCCAAGCGGGAGGGGCACTTGTCTGCACCTGCTTCTGTTCTGTCGTTGCTGGTCTACTGCTCCCCATGTCACAATTCCTTCCTATAATAAAGCATATCTATGCCATAACCTTGTTTGTTTAGTGCACGTTTCCAACCTAAACGACCCAAGATCTCTATCTCAAAAGCCCCATTCTCACGCGCCCAATCCTCTACAAATGGCAAATTGTCAACTTGATCAAGAACGCCCTTCCCACTACATTCACAAATCAGAGCGCGCTTCTTTCCTAAAACTGTCTGCTGTATCTGGGTCGTGAATGCCGCTAAAAA
>NZ_JBHIQG010000819.1:0-583 GCF_042196425.1 Bartonella sp. AD328YNZD
AGTAGAGCAATAATGAAGATTGGCCCCCATCCTACGAGAAGTGCAAGTGCGATTTTTGTCAGAAGGACGAGACCACCACCGATTGCGACTACGAGGCTTGTTGCCAACAAGATGATGATACCTAAAAGACCGTAAAGTAGCCCATTAGCCTCGAAGAAGACAGTTTCTTCGAAAAGACGACTTGCATATTGAAACCCTTGGCTTGCTGCTTTGTCAAGCAAGTTCATTAATTGTTGATCAGTGAGCGGATTTTTTATGAGCGCTTTTGATAAATCATGAGGCATTTGAGTTATTAAATTTGTGATTTCTGGTTGATACAATCCTGCGGTAAGAGCTATTGAAGTAATAATGCTTATTCGTAGGAAACGGTTCACAAATCCAGAGAGAGGCATGTCGATAGCCCCACGAATGATGAGCCATCCATAGATGATGAAAGTGATGGTGATCCCGATTGAGACGAAGGGCGTAATTGTAGCCATTGCTTTTGAGGAAATATCTGTGACATAAGTTTTTGTTATTTTGTCAATTTCAGTGAAAAGTTGCGTGAACAGCGTGAAGTTCATGGCATTCCTCTTTAATGAAT
>NZ_JBHIQG010000820.1:0-583 GCF_042196425.1 Bartonella sp. AD328YNZD
AAAGGTATCATCATCACACAAGAAATATTGGAAGAGGCTAATCACTTTTTCAGTGGATGTCATGAAGAACTTATTGAGCGATGTGCCCACTATTTGGATAACCATATCTCCAATGAACTTCTCGCTCCTCCTTCTGAAGTACTTTCACTAACTTAGGAAAATACGATAGATTTATAAAAAATTAGCAAAAATCGTCCCTGATCATAACAAAGTATTTTTTCAGTCTATATTAAAACTTTTCTAAATTTTATTTCAGGATAGAAATGAGAGTAACAGAATACCTTTTTTCTATTACTAAGAAGGCTCTTTTTTAGCGTAAAAAAGAAATAATACCTGTGTTATTATCTTTATACTACCAATATGTCTCTTTCTCTTGTGAGGTGTGCGTCAGTTATGATAGATAACACATTAATAACTTATTATATAATCGCCTGTTATATATAATAAATGCACTCTTAAATTAGGAAATTAAATCTGTGTTTGCCTTTAAATCTGATTTTTTACATATTATGAGCGAACGTGGTTTTATCCACCAAATTTCAGATGAAAAAGGCTTAGATGATCTTTTTTCAAAAGAAACTGT
>NZ_JBHIQG010000821.1:0-581 GCF_042196425.1 Bartonella sp. AD328YNZD
AAATAAGTTGCAAGTCCGAGAATGGGAACACTCAATTTGGCAAAAGGGAGATGTTGACTGAGAGCTGCAAGGCTGGAAACAGTTGCATCTGTCATCAGTTTGTGGCGTTGTTCTTCTGTCTTTTTTTGTTGGTCATAGCGTTGATAAGTTTTGAGAACGCGACTGATAATAAGACCTAATCCCGCAAGAGAAAGACAAATTAAAAACATGATACTAGCGGCAGCAAGAGGCTTCATAACAGAACATAACGCAATAAAACCGATGGTACATAAAAAAAGCAAAGACATGAAGAATGAAATGCCAATAAACCCATAAAAAATTGCTTGAAGGCGTACTTGCTTGACTGTGCTTTTAAGCCCTCCACCGACAAGATGGTTTAAAAGAGGAGCGATAAACTTGTGCATTGCTTAACGACGTAGTAATTGAGAAAGAATAAAACCAACCCCTGCGGCAAACAAAACGCTTTTGCCAGGATTTTTGCGAACGCATTGATTCATGGTTTGTTCAAGATCACTGATTTTGTCTTTTGCTTGAGACATCATGTCTTCACCACTTTCTTTCGCTGAGTGATATAGTTTTTC
>NZ_JBHIQG010000822.1:0-580 GCF_042196425.1 Bartonella sp. AD328YNZD
TAATCCAGCTTTTAGTTGTTTGAGTGTCACGGTATTGTACGATGTCGTGTGTCTCTGTTGAAGAGGTTCTTGAGCTTCTTGTTTTATGGCAATGGGGGTAGGACGTGTCGAAGGGATTGGTACTTTCCCATGTAAAAGCGGTGTTTGTGCAAGTGCACTTGAAAATAAAATTCTTATTGCCAGTATAAGTGCAGTAAAGGTTGATACGAAAAGAGAGGTGGAAAATACACGCATAGAGAAAAGACCTTGAGACCTTGCTTTTTGTAAAAAAAACTTAAGGTTTTTTAGAACACAAGCGTGAAAAACGCGTTAATATAGACGGTTTGTTTTAAAGAAATGTTCAACATTTAAGGAGGTCCATTTTCATCTTATGAGGGCTTTTTTTGAAATTCATCTTGCTTCAATGATAGAGCAAGATTATGCTCTATTTAAAATTTATAAAAGGCGATTATAAAAAAATAAAAGCAAACATTATAGGGAGTTTATCATGCTCAAGGGAGCTATAACTGCGCTTATCACCCCGTTTGATAACAAGGGCGCAATTGATGAGAAGGCATTTTGTGATTTTGTTGAATGGCAG
>NZ_JBHIQG010000823.1:0-579 GCF_042196425.1 Bartonella sp. AD328YNZD
GTATTGTTTCTGGTGCCCTCTCTCGCTCTTATCTCTCAAACAATTCGTGAATGGACAGAAGATACAGAAGTGCCTTTGCGTTCCTTTGCCGTGTGTTCGGATACACAAGTGGGTAAGCGTCGTAAGAATAATAAAAATGATGCTCTTGAATTTGATAGCTCTGATCTTGCCTTGCCTGCAACAACGGATGCAAAAGAACTGGCTAGCAAAGCGGGTAAGGTTTCACATGATCTGATGACCGTGGTGTTTTCTACTTACCATTCAATCCAAGTGATTTCGGATGCGCAAAAAAAGTATGATTTATCCGAATTTGATCTGATCATTTGCGATGAAGCCCATAGAACCACTGGGGCTTCATTGGGAACTGACGACAATGAATCTGATTTTATCAAGGTTCACGATAACAGCATCATTCAAGGCAAAAAACGTCTGTATATGACAGCAACGCCTAAGATCTTTACTGATGATGCCAAAAAGAAAGCCGATGAGATCAATGCTGTTCTAGCGTCTATGGATGATGAAGAGCTCTATGGAAAAGAGCTTTATACCTATACTTTCTCAAAAGCCGTTCAGAATGAA
>NZ_JBHIQG010000824.1:0-578 GCF_042196425.1 Bartonella sp. AD328YNZD
AAAAGTGGATAGTGATAAGCGGTCAAGAGATCGGTTGTTTCAGCCAAAGGCAATCCCACAACATTAGAATAAGAACCCGTGATATGAACAACAAAAGCCCCTGCTTTTCCTTGAATAGCGTAGCCCCCCGCTTTGCCTTGCCATTCTCCTGAAGCAAGGTAAGCCTTCATCATGGCAGAGGTTAAGCGTCTAAAACGAACACGACTTTCAACCAATTTTACGGTTATTTTTCCACGTTCATTGAGCGCACAAATGGCACCATAGACCTTATGCGCCCGTCCAGAAAGGAATCGTAAACATTCATAAGCCTCATCCTCGCTTTCTGGTTTGGGGAGAATGGTCCGGCCAACAGCCACCACCGTATCAGCCGCCAAGATAATCATTTTCTGCGCAGACAATTTTTGGGGAACATTCTGCAACTCGTCTTGACCATTCTGACTGTACCAGCGCAAAATTTTTTGGGCTTTCAGCGCTTTTTCTTTTGCCAAACGTTTGGCAAGGTTTGCAGGATGTTCTTTTAATTTTGGCGTTTCATCAATATCGCTTGCATAAACCTGCTGGGGATCAATCCCTATTTG
>NZ_JBHIQG010000825.1:0-577 GCF_042196425.1 Bartonella sp. AD328YNZD
CTGCCATTCAACAAAATCACAAAATGCCTTCTCATCAATTGCGCCCTTGTTATCAAACGGGGTGATAAGCGCAGTTACAGCTCCCTTGAGCATAATAAACTCCCTATAATATTCGCTTTTATTTTTTTAATAATCGCCTTTACAAATTTTAAACAGAGCATAATCTTGCTCTATCATTGAAGCAAGATGAATTTCAAAAAAAGCCTCTACAAGATGGACATGTCCCTCCTTAAATTTTGAACATTTCTTTAAAATAAGCTGTCTGTATTAACGCGTTTTTCATGCTTGTGTTCTATAAACCCTTAAGTTTTTACAAAAAGCAAGATCTCAAGGTCTTTTCTCTATGCGTGTATTTTCTACCTCTCTTTTCGTATCAACCTTTACTGCGATTATACTGGCAATAAAAATTTTATTTTCAAGTGCACATGCACAAACACCCCTTTTACATGGGAAAATACCAATCCCTTCGACACGTCCTACCCCCATTGCCATAAAACAAAAAGCTCAAGAACCTCTTCAACAGAGACACACGACATCGTACAATACCGTGACACTCAAACAACTAAAAGCTGGATTA
>NZ_JBHIQG010000826.1:0-576 GCF_042196425.1 Bartonella sp. AD328YNZD
GCCAACGAAAACACGACTATCAATCTCTATGGACCAGCCTTTAATGTTTTAGTTGCATCCGGTCTGTTAGGTTATGTGAGTGATAGCAAACAGACCACTATTGGCTTTGATGGGCATAGATACAATTATTTGGGTTAAAAATGGCGCGCTTACAGGAGAAAAAATTCAACCAAAGCCAAGTGCATAATTTCCCAATGGATTTTTCCAGCTGTTTAATGAATCGCGTGAAGCGATAACGCATGTAACAGGGTTATCAGCTGAGTTTATCGGAACACGGGAGGTTAACCAAGCCAATGTGCTGGAAAATACACGCCGGCAATCAACGCTTAATTTGCTTGCGGGGCTGTTTGACAATCTCAAGCTTTATCGGTGTAGGCAGGAAAAGATTATTCTCTATCTTATTCAAAATTATCTCTCTGATGGGCGTTTGGTACGTATTTCTGGACAAGAGAATGCCCAATATGTGCCGTTGACGCGTGAAGCTGTCACAACGCTTGAGTACGACATTATTGTTGATGATTCACCGACAAGCCCCAATGAAAAAGAGAAAACTTTTGCAGCAATTACGCAGATGTT
>NZ_JBHIQG010000827.1:0-576 GCF_042196425.1 Bartonella sp. AD328YNZD
GGTCTAGCATATCTTCACAATATTACAAAAGGGGTAAACGGTCGGATTATTATACTTTCTCTTGTTTATATTGCTATTTTAACAGTCGTTTTTACTCCACCTATTGTTTTCATGATGCTTTTGATGGGAATTTGGGCTGCTATTCAATACAATTTTCAATCACGCAAAAAACTCCACTAAATTTATTTGTTCGAAAGGAAAAACTATGGATATTATTTTACTTGAGCGCATTCCTCGTCTTGGTCAGATGGGTGATATTGTCTCAGTTAAAGATGGTTATGCGCGTAATTTTCTCTTGCCTCAAGGTAAAGCTTTACGCGCAAATGAAGCTAATAAAAAACATTTTGAGGTACAACGTGCACAACTTGAAGCACGTAATCTTGAACGCAAAAGCGAAGCGCAAAAAATTGCTGAAAAACTTGATGGACAATCATTCATTGTTGTTCGTTCTGCTGGTGAAACGGGACAACTTTATGGTTCTGTGTCAACACGTGATATTGCTGAAATCATAACAGATGAAGGCTTTTCTATTGGAAGAAATCAAATCGAACTTAATCATCCAATAAAAATGATCGG
>NZ_JBHIQG010000828.1:0-575 GCF_042196425.1 Bartonella sp. AD328YNZD
GAGTTGATCAACCGTAAAGATGTCCCTATTGCAGTTGTTATGAATGAATATGTTGATATAGCAAAGGCGTTTTTTGAAGGTGAAGAGCCAAAACTTGTTAATGCAGTTCTCGACAGTATGGCAAAAAAAGTCCGACTCTAAGAGTTACAACCCCCCCTCCATTATAGATCTGATATTATCAGACCTATAATATTGAAACGGTACGCAGACTATATGATTTAGTTATGGGGTGGCAAATTCGCAGGGCCTTTTATAATTTGAATTAAGAAAGGATGTTCTTTCGTTACAGTTGGCGTTGTTTGTGTAATAAAGTCAAACACTTGACCGTCTTGTAACCCGTAATTTGCAACTTTTGCAACCTGATTATTTTTATTGAAGTAAATAGCTAAAACTTTGCGATCAATAATCTTTGTTTTCATAAACTGCATCCCACGATAACGTGTCTGTGAGATGTAATAAAAAACTTCATTATCATATTTTGTTTTTAATGAAGGGGTCCCTAAAGTTAAAAGAACTTGCTCTTGACTTGAGCCAATAGAGATAGAACTTAGAGCATTTTTATCAAGAACATAGCC
>NZ_JBHIQG010000829.1:0-574 GCF_042196425.1 Bartonella sp. AD328YNZD
TAGATCGTTTTGCTCTTGATGTACTTTATGCGCGTGCTAAAGCAAAAATGTGGAGTAAAGTTGAACGTCTCAAAAAATTGCCTGATATTAAAATATCTGACTTTGGGACAAGGCGCCGCCATTCTTTTTTATGGCAGCGCTGGTGTGTGGAAGCATTAAAAGAAGGCATTGGTAATTCTTTTACTGGAACGTCTAATGTCCTTCTCGCCATGGATACAGATTTAGAAGCTCTTGGAACCAATGCTCACGAATTGCCCATGGTTATTGCTGCTCTTAGCAAAAACGATGATGAATTACGCAGAGCTCCGTATCAAGTTTTGCAAGATTGGAACCGTTATTATGGTGGAAATCTTCTCATTGTTTTACCAGATACCTTTGGTACAGAAGCATTTTTACGCGATGCTCCAGATTGGGTAGCAGATTGGACGGGGTTTAGACCTGATAGTGCACCCCCTATTGAAGGTGGCGAACGTATTATTCAATGGTGGAAAGAAAAAGGAAAAGATCCACGCGAAAAACTTTTAATTTTTTCTGATGCTCTTGATGTCAATACAATCGAAAAAACCTATCATCA
>NZ_JBHIQG010000830.1:0-574 GCF_042196425.1 Bartonella sp. AD328YNZD
TAAGTAATCATTAGAAATAGAGAAGTTTCATGAAAACGCCATTTAGCAAAATGGACGGTCTTGGAAATCAAATTATTGTTGCGGATATGCGTGAAAGCGCACATGCTTTTACACCACAAGCAATCCTTGCTTTATCGGTAGATCCCGAAATGCATTTTGATCAAATCATGGCTATCCACACACCAACCCAGAAAAAAGCCGACTTCCGCATCGAAATATGGAATGCTGATGGTTCAAAAGCTAAAGCTTGTGGCAATGGTACCCGCTGTGTTATTGCATGGCTCACAGACCGTAATTTTGGTGAAAATTTTCGTTTAGAAACTCCTGCTGGCATTATTGAAGGAAAACGCCAAACCGGCGATCTTATCTCTGTTGATATGGGATGCCCAAATTTCAATGCAAAAGAGATGCCTGTTTCACGTGAAATAGTTGATACCAATCACGTAGAAATTACGGCTGGTCCTCTAAAAGATGCTTGCCTTATATCCATTGGCAATCTCCATGCTATCTTTTTTATTGAAAATGATATTCAACATTTTCCTTTAGAAAAATATGGACCAAAACTTGAACATGA
>NZ_JBHIQG010000831.1:0-574 GCF_042196425.1 Bartonella sp. AD328YNZD
TTAAGGAATGGTGATAGTGCACAACAATTTTCCTGTTTTCGCTTATATTTTTCGGAAATGTCTTGCTACGCAGTGTTTAATAAGCGGGAGGACAATTCTAGCCTGTCCTAATCGGATTTCCTCATGATCGATTTTATTGTTGGTATAGTTAGCGGATTTTACCATTGCTTTTTTTAAAATACACATCATCTTATTGAGATGTTTTCTTACATCTTTCATTCTTATTTAGGGTATTTTCTCTTTGGTTGCAGAGTGAACTCTGCATGTTCTGACGTTAGAAAATACTTTCAGATAGTAAAGAAAACCTATTTGTACGGATTTTGAATGATCCCTTCTTCTTGGAGAAATCATAAAACCAAGTACAACAATACCATTAAGTATGATTTGATATAAACAAAAATAAATAAACACATATTGATATATTTGATAGGAATCTGTTAAGCCGTACAAATTATAGTCATTAAAAGGTAAAGCGATGAAATCGTTATCTATAACGCCTATTATAACATTTATAACTCTTTTTTCTGTATTTGTATTGTTAGGATGTACGCGTGTAGATAGTCTAGAGCAGTAC
>NZ_JBHIQG010000832.1:0-574 GCF_042196425.1 Bartonella sp. AD328YNZD
GGCTATGTTCTTGATAAAAATGCTCTAAGTTCTATCTCTATTGGCTCAAGTCAAGAGCAAGTTCTTTTAACTTTAGGAACTCCTTCATTAAAAACAAAATATGATAATGAAGTTTTTTATTATATCTCACAGACACGATACCGTGGGATGCAGTTTATGAAAACAAAGATCATTGATCGCAAAGTTTTAGCCATTTACTTCAATACAAAGAATCAAGTTGTAAAAGTTTCTAACTACGGTCTAAAAGACGGTCAAGTTTTTGATTTCATTACGAAAACAACACCAACCGTAACAAAAGAACACCCTTTCTTAATTCAAATTATAAAAGGTCCTACGAATCTACCAACCAATAACTAAAATATAGTTTACATATCGTTTTAATATTATGAGATTTGATTATTGTCAGGTCTCATAATATAAAAGATTGTAACTCTTAGAGTCGGACTTTTTTTGCCATACTATCGAGAACTGCGTTAACAAGTTTGGGCTCTTCACCCTCAAAAAACGCCTTTGCTATATCAACATATTCATTCATAACAACTGCAATAGGGACATCTTTACGGTTGATCAACTC
>NZ_JBHIQG010000833.1:0-573 GCF_042196425.1 Bartonella sp. AD328YNZD
TTGTTTCTAAATTTTCAAAATCAATTTCTCTTTTTGATAAAATAATATTTTTATTTTTTTTGTTATTGTTAATGTTATTGTTAATGTTAATGTTATTGTACCCTCTTGAAGAATCTTCAAGACATCTTGAAGAATCTTGAAGACTTCTTAAAGAATCTTGAAGCTCTCTTGAAGATTCTTCTTGGTTTTTATGTTTTCTAGTATTGGCGGCTTTTGCTGCTCTTTCTGCAAACTTATTTAAAGTTTCGTCTGAATTTTTTAATTCTTCTTCAACATCTGAACACCACAAATGACCATCTTCTGAAAGAATAATGTGTCCAGATCTAAATAAGTAATCTAATGCCTTCTGAAATCTTTTTACTGAGCAACACGTAAAATGAGATAATATTTGCGCATCATTTACAAGAGGCTCTCTAGTACGCAACATTTGCAATCGCAATCGCATATAAACATTGCCTTCAATTGCGGGTAAACAAGCAAGATCAAGTAGCCACTTGTCTGCAAAAAGCCTCGTCCATGGCAACTTAGTTGACATACTTCACCTCCCTTTCTCCATTATTATTGCAAGTGAAA
>NZ_JBHIQG010000834.1:0-570 GCF_042196425.1 Bartonella sp. AD328YNZD
CTTGATGCTTTATCACTTGCTCTAGGGGGGCGGGGTGATGCTTCGCTTGTGCGTCATGGGGTTGACCGCGGGCAGGTCACGGCTGTTTTTGATGTGTCTGTTTCACATCCTGCACGTCAGCTTATTCGTGAGAATGGTCTTGATGATGAGGGCGATATTATTTTACGACGTGTGCAATCAAGTGATGGACGTAGCCGTGTCTTTATCAATGATCAGGTGTCTAGTGTTGCATTGATGCGGAGTGTTGGCCGTTTGCTGGTTGAAATCCATGGACAACATGATGATCGTGCGCTGGTTGATGTTGCTACACATCGCCAATTATTAGATGCCTTTGGTGGGCTTGAGGATGAAGTGGAAAATTTGCGCCAATGTTATCACACATGGCGTGAATGTGAGGAGCGTTTGCAACAGCAGCGTCTTAAAGTAGAGAGTGCTGTACGTGAGGTTGATTATCTTCGTGCGTGTGTAGAAGAGCTTGAAAAGCTTGATTTTCAAGTTGGTGAAGAGGAAGCTCTTTCTCTTCGTCGTGCTGATATGCTTAAATTAGAAAAAATAGCGACAGATATTAAA
>NZ_JBHIQG010000835.1:0-570 GCF_042196425.1 Bartonella sp. AD328YNZD
CTTGATGCTTTATCACTTGCTCTAGGGGGGCGGGGTGATGCTTCGCTTGTGCGTCATGGGGTTGACCGCGGGCAGGTTACAGCTGTTTTTGATGTGTCTGTTTCACATCCTGCACGTCAACTTATTCGTGAGAATGGTCTTGATGATGAGGGTGATATTATTTTACGACGTGTGCAATCAAGTGATGGACGTAGCCGTGTTTTTATCAATGATCAGGTGTCTAGTGTTGCATTGATGCGGAGTGTTGGCCGTTTGTTGGTTGAAATCCACGGACAACATGATGATCGTGCGCTTGTTGATGTTGCTACACATCGCCAATTATTAGATGCCTTTGGTGGTCTTGAAGATGAAGTGGAAAATTTGTGTCAGTGTTATCACACATGGCGTGAATTTGAGGAGCGTTTGCAACGGCAGCGTCTTAAAGTAGAGAGTGCTGTACGGGAGGTTGATTATCTTCGTGCGTGTGTAGAAGAGCTTGAAAAGCTTGATTTTAAAGTTGGTGAAGAGGAAGCTCTTTCTCTTCGTCGTGCTGATATGCTTAAATTAGAAAAAATAGCGACAGATATTAAA
>NZ_JBHIQG010000836.1:0-570 GCF_042196425.1 Bartonella sp. AD328YNZD
TTCTCAGTCTGTTTCTGAAGTTGTTAATTTTATTAAAGAAGAAGGAAAGCGTTTTTATTGTACACCAAAATTTGAAGGTGATAGAATAAAAGAACATAAGGATTAAAAATGCCTATTTGGGGAGCCAGAAGTTTTCTTTCCGGCCGTACTGCCGTTATAGCAGGAAATGGTGTTCTACCGATTACTGTTGCGCAGGCTCTTGAGAAGAATGGAGAAAATCCTTTTCTTGTGCTTTTGCGTGGTGAGGCAGATTCTGTTCTTTATCGTTATGAGCATTGCGAGCTATCAATTGTAGAGTTAGCGCGACTCGTTAAAATCTTAAAAGAGGCTGAAGTTTATAATGTTGTTTTGGCAGGTGGTGTGAAAAAGCGGCCACTTCTTAAACAATTGCGACTGGACTGGACAACATTTTTAGCTCTTCCTAAGTTAATCGGAGCTTTGAGGAGGGGGGATGATGCGTTATTAAAAGCTTTTATACGGGTTATTGAAGCGCATGGTTTTTGTGTTATCGGTGCCCATGAAATAGTACCAGATCTTTTAGCTCCCATAGCATTTAATTTAACAATACGG
>NZ_JBHIQG010000837.1:0-569 GCF_042196425.1 Bartonella sp. AD328YNZD
GTGGGTTGAAAATAAGCATCCTGTTGCCCACTTTTGAGAACATCACCTTCAATAAAAGGAATGAGCGTATCAAGAAAGGCATCATCGCCAGTGGTATTGACATAAAAAGCTGTTGCATATGCAAGCCAAACGATATCATCAGAAATCCGCGTACGAACACCAGCATTTGTATCAGGCAACCACCAATGTTGCACATCCCCTTCAAGAAATTGGTGCGCTGCAGCATTTAACAATTGGTCATGAGCCAATTGTGGTTCCAGCAATAACAAAGACAAGCTATCTTGTAGCTGATCACGAAAGCCAAATGCACCACTCGCTTGGTAAAAGCCTGCGCGTGCCATGATGCGGCATGCATAAATTTGATAGGGAAGCCAGTGGTTGACCATAAGATTAAAAGAAGAGTCAGGTGTTTTGACTTGGAAAGGAGAAACAAAATCACTCCATTGTTGTTTTTGTTTTGTGAGCAGAATTTCAAAATCGCTTGCACGTGCTTGATCAAGTAGTTTTTCAGCTTCTTGCCTATTTTCAGCACTGCCAAGATAGAAGATGATTTCTTTTGTTTGCCCTGG
>NZ_JBHIQG010000838.1:0-569 GCF_042196425.1 Bartonella sp. AD328YNZD
GAAGAATTTAGTCATTTTATTGTTTCTTTACAAAAAATGGGCTTTTGTGGAGGAAATGTTACTTTGCCTCATAAACAGGAAGCCTTTCGTTTAGCAGATTATAAAGACGAGAGAGCAACAATGATAGGTGCTGCTAATACACTTTGGTATGAAGGAGATAAACTTTGTGCCACAAATAGTGATGCCTATGGTTTTAGTGCTAATCTTGATGATTTTGCATCTGATTGGGGAGGGGAAACAGCTCTTGTTTTTGGGGCTGGGGGCGCTGCACGCGCTATCCTATATGCTTTAAAAAAACGCGGATTTGAACAAATTTATTTAATTAACCGTACAAAACAACGCGCTGATAATTTAGCTCAGCATTTTGGAAAGATCATTAAAGTTTACGATTGGCATAAAATCCATGAAATACTTCATCAAGCTGATTTAATTGTTAATACAACCTCTATTGGCATAAAAAATCCGGAAGAAAAAAGTGATTCTTTTTTTTGCGATTTTCATAAAGCAAAAACAACGGCATTAGTAACAGATATTGTTTATACACCATTGATAACTCCTTTTTTACAACA
>NZ_JBHIQG010000839.1:0-569 GCF_042196425.1 Bartonella sp. AD328YNZD
CTAGAGGCTATAGCCAAGCGTTGCTGCTTGGCATAGCGTTCAAGGGCTTGATTGACTGCGTCTCTGATTTCGTCCTTTAAACCATTGGGGACGGAAATATTTAAATTTGAAATCATCACACGGGCATCTACTTCTACCGGCTTATGAACGGTAATGGGCTTGGGAGTTTTGAAGGCGCCCACTTTTGTATTTGTAGTCTGCATTTGTCCTGTTTCGACTACGCTTGTATTAAAGCCACTCTTGCGTTTTTCAGGTGGAGTATTTGTGACCACTGCTGTATCCAGCATTCTTTTTGCTCGTGTTTTAGTTTCATCAGTAAAGGTTTTAATGGTCTGCGTTGAAGTTTTGTCTATTGAGACATTAAAGCCTAACTTTTCTTTCACCCAGTTTGGCATCCAACTGGTTAATTTACCCATCATGCCGCTGAGCCATTCAGACAGAGCATTCCATTTGCTTTTGATGCCGTCCCAAAGCCCATTAATAAGATTGGAGCCTACTTCCATTAAATCGACACCAAACAGCCATTCAATGAGTTCATTGATTTTTTTCGAAATCCAAGAGAGTGGTGA
>NZ_JBHIQG010000840.1:0-569 GCF_042196425.1 Bartonella sp. AD328YNZD
TGTTGTAAAAAAGGAGTTATCAATGGTGTATAAACAATATCTGTTACTAATGCCGTTGTTTTTGCTTTATGAAAATCACAAAAAAAAGAATCACTTTTTTCTTCTGGACTTTTTATGCCTATAGAGGTTGTATTAACAATCAAATCAGCTTGATGAAGTATTTCATGGATTTTATGCCAATCGTAAACTTTAATGATTTTTCCAAAATACTGAGCTAAATTATCAGCGCGTTGTTTTGTACGGTTAATCAAATAAATCTGTTCAAATCCGCGTTTTTTTAAAGCATATAGGATAGCGCGTGCAGCGCCACCAGCCCCAAAAACAAGAGCTGTTTCCCCTCCCCAATCAGATGCAAAATCATCAAGATTAGCGCTAAAACCATAGGCATCGCTATTCGTGGCACAAAGCTTATCTCCTTCATACCAAAGTGTATTAGCAGCACCAATCATTGTTGCTCTCTCATCTTTATAATCTGCTAAACGAAAGGCTTCTTGTTTATGAGGCAAAGTAACATTTCCTCCACAAAAGCCCATTTTTTGTAAAGAAACAATAAAATGACTAAATTCTTC
>NZ_JBHIQG010000841.1:0-569 GCF_042196425.1 Bartonella sp. AD328YNZD
TCAATGGTAATCTTGATAATCAACAAGCTCCACATCTGTTCCTATAAAGCGAAAAGTAACACGCCAATTTCCATTCACCCATATAGAATAGTAGCCTGTAAGTTCACCTTTAAGAGGATGCATTTTAAAGGCAGGCGCTTTCAACATTTCGGGCGTCGTAGCACTTGTTAAAGCCGTCAAGATGACGCGTAATTTCTTTATGTGATCTGGTCGAATAGCTTTTGTGGAACCTGTTGTATAAAATAATTTTAAGCCCTTATGTCTGAAACTCACAATTGCCATTAGCACCCCTTATCGTATACTATTACTATACGATTTATAAAAATAAAAGTCAAGTAAGATACTGGAAAATCTGATTACATATTTGGATAAAATGATTGAGAATAAGCTATAAAAAAGTTCGGGATAGACATAAAAATAAGTTAATAAAATCAATGGAATTAAAATTCCCTTACCTTTATATAAGTTATTGATTGCATATAAATGTAGCATTCCCACCCCCTCCGCCACAGCACTTTTATGGCGCTATAACTTTTTGATTTTATATGACTTTTTTAAAGGTTCGGGAT
>NZ_JBHIQG010000842.1:0-568 GCF_042196425.1 Bartonella sp. AD328YNZD
TGAAATAAGATGGTTAGAAATTTCAGGGATCATCTCAACCTCTGATTTTGCCATAGAGAGAATAAATTGATTTACGCAATCCATATCTTTTTGAGTAAGATTGACAAGAGATTGAAGAGAAATTTGATTATTTCTTATTTGTTTTGGTTTGATAGCTGCACTCAATGTGTTTACTCCTAGAGTATTGCAATGGACATATATAAAATTTACTTTATTCATTAGCATAAAGGGGGTTTGGTTTTGACTCAAGCTTTTGATGTCGTTTAAAAGTGTTAGCTTGGAATGTTATTGGCAAGAAATGTTCTTTAGCGAGTGTAATCTTATTGTTATAAAATAATAAAAAATTTAAAATAGCAGCTGAATGGCAAAAATGCAGTTTATAAAGGTGAGCATTAGGCTTTTAAATGGATAAAGCAGCGAATCAGAGTGGTGAAACAATTGACAGTTTTCACCGCGGGAAATTTTATTTGGTTCAACCCCATAAATATGGTCATCGTTCTGGAATGGATGCGATGTTATTAGCTAGTTTGGTTCCAAGTGATTTAAAGGGCAAGGTTGTTGATTTAGG
>NZ_JBHIQG010000843.1:0-568 GCF_042196425.1 Bartonella sp. AD328YNZD
ACGCTTCTGTACGGTCCATTTTGAGGCAAATAAACCCATTGGTAAAGTTATGGATTTAGATAGGGGATATTAAACCAGATGTTTTTAAAAAAACGTAAACAGAAGGGGGGGAAAAAGTTTGTTGCAACAGCGGTTGGATATGCACCATGGGGATTAGGGGTAGCAGAGTATTTTTACAATCTTTACGAATATGATGATGGTACAAGAGAATATGAAGAATTTGACGGTGGTCAGTATCATGAGATACCTGAGAATGTTGATTACAGTACCAAGGCGCAAGTGAAAGCTTGGATATATGGGGGTGGTATTCCGAAAAGCGTTCTCAATTACGAACCTCTCATAGATGAGATCAATAAAGAGATCAAAAAATTATCAAAAACCGCAGGAAATAAATATGTTTACAGATAAGCAGCTAAGAGCCTTGTTTGGTATTATAATTTTTATATTTTTATGCTTTTTAGAAATTAAAAAAAATCCCTATTTTATCCAAGGTATTTTGATATTTGCATCTTTTGGTTTGATAATAATAACAAATATTTTTGTAATTTTATGCAATTCTCATATTCCT
>NZ_JBHIQG010000844.1:0-566 GCF_042196425.1 Bartonella sp. AD328YNZD
CGCCGTGTTTTCAACACCCGGCGCCCTTATAGGGTGTCAATTGAAAACTTTTTTACGATAAGGATTACTAGCATGAACGCTACAGTTACAAATCAAGAAACTTCCTTTTTTATTACAGATGATAATGGCTCTTTTAAAAAGAGAGAGTTTGCAAAAAAATACGAATTTACAGGCGAGACAATAGAGGTTGGCTTTAAAACGCTTCATAGAATTAGAGCCTTAAGAGATTTTGGAGATGTCAAAAAAGGTGACCTAGGCGGTTTTATTGGCAGTGAATACAATTTATCGCATCATGGCAATTGCTGGGTGGGCGGTAAAGCCAAGGTTTATAGCAATGCAAGGGTTTACGATAATGCCGTTGTAAGTGGTTATGCCCATGTGAACAATATGGCTTGTATTTATGAAAATGCAAGGGTTTATGGCAAGGCGGTTGTGGCTGGCAATATTTATGGCAATGCTCATGTTTATGGCTTTGCACGTATTTATCCTGATGCTCATATTTTTGGTAATGCTCATGTTCATTATTACGCTTGTGTTTTTAATGATACAAAAATTTATGATAATGC
>NZ_JBHIQG010000845.1:0-566 GCF_042196425.1 Bartonella sp. AD328YNZD
ATAATGAGACGACATTGCTCAGGTGTCATCCGATAAAGCAGAGATAAAATCATTGTATTGATAGCAACAGACTTTCCTGATCCTGTTGTACCAGCAACCAAAAGATGAGGCATTTTTGCTAAATCCGCAATAACAGCTTCTCCCCCAATTGTCTTACCCAAAGCAAGCCCCAATTTTGCTTTGCTTTCAATAAACTCCTGCGCTTGCACAATTTCTCTTAAATAAACCATCTCACGCTTTGCATTGGGCAATTCTATTCCAATCACATTGCGCCCTGGAACTACAGCAACACGAGCAGAAATCGCGCGCATCGAGCGCGCAATATCATCTGCTAGACTGATGATACGAGAAGACTTAATGCCAGCAGCCGGTTCAAATTCATATAAAGTAACCACCGGTCCAGGACAGGCATCTATAATTTTCCCTTTGACCCCAAAATCTAACAAAACCCCTTCAAGTTCCTGAGAATTTGCTTTTAAAGAAGCAGGTGAAAGTTTTGCATCCCTAACAGACGGTGGTGGAACCGAAAGATAATCTACAAGTGGAAGAACAAAGCCACCATTTGA
>NZ_JBHIQG010000846.1:0-564 GCF_042196425.1 Bartonella sp. AD328YNZD
GATCTTACGGTTGTCTATGGGGTTAATCATCAATCTTTAAGCAAAGAGCATCGCGTTGTTTCAAATGCTTCTTGTACCACCAATTGTTTGGCGCCTGTTGCACAAGTTTTGCATAACACAGTGGGCATTGAAAAGGGCTTTATGACAACCATCCATTCTTATACGGGTGATCAACCTGTATTGGATACAATGCATCGTGACCTTTATCGTGCACGTGCGGCAGCTCTTTCTATGATTCCTACATCAACAGGAGCAGCGAAAGCTGTAGGATTGGTTTTGCCAGAATTAAAGGGGCTGCTTGACGGTGTGTCGATTCGTGTTCCAACCCCTAATGTTTCTGTGGTTGATTTAACATTTACCGCTAAGCGTTCCACAACAATTGAAGAAATTAATACAGCTATGACTACGGCTGCACGAGGTCCTCTGAAGGGAATTTTAGACACGACAGAAGAAAAACTTGTGAGTTGTGATTTTAATCATAATCCTCATTCAGCGATTTTCCACAATGATCAAACCAAAGTAATTGATGGTCAGCTCTGTCGTGTTTTGGTTTGGTATGATAAT
>NZ_JBHIQG010000847.1:0-563 GCF_042196425.1 Bartonella sp. AD328YNZD
ATCCTTAATATTTGAATTGGTTAGAACAAGCTTGCCATCATCTTTTACAGATGCACTATATAAAAATGACTGCTTTGGCCTATGCAAGATAATATTTGTCTCTAATAAATTTAAAACAGTTCCCTCTTTTTCTATAGAGAAGACAGCAATAAAATCATCTAGAGAAGAGACAGAAGGAGTATAATTTTTATTACTTATCGTATGTTTTTTACTATCGCTATATGTAAAAAAACTCCCTGATACATTACAGGAAGTTCCTAAATTATTAGGATTCGCATTAACACTCACGATTGGCAAAAAAGAAACAATAGCCGTTGTAATAAATAAAAATCTATACCCGCTTAATACATTAACCATAACTTTATTCCCAATTTGCCTTTCTCCCCCTGTTAGTTAAAAATAAAAAATATTCCCCATAATATTAAGTTAAACACACAAACAATGAGAAGTATAAAACTTAATATTCATTTTATACTTCTCAAAACACTTTATAACTTATGTAAAAATTACTCTATATTTCATAGGCATCTAAAAATGATAGCGTAAACCACCTGAAAAAATCG
>NZ_JBHIQG010000848.1:0-561 GCF_042196425.1 Bartonella sp. AD328YNZD
TTACAAAAACTGCTTTTGGACAAAGACGAAAAATGCTTCGTCAAAATCTCAAAACACTTGGAGGTGAAGAGCTGTTAGAAAAAGCTGGAATTGATGGAAGACGCCGTGCTGAAACACTCTCGGTTTCTGAATTTGTAACTTTAGCGCATCTAGTGCTCTAAAAAATGCACTTTTTGTTTTGCATTCTTTTTTAATAAAGGCATTTATCGATCTTTTCAGCAATAAGCCCATCAACAAAAGAGGCAAGATAAGAACAGCGCTCGCGTTTTTTGGTTTCAGCTAAATAAATCGACTTAATAAAAGATAAAGATTGATCTAAATCTTCGTTAATCACAACATAATCATAAGAATGCCAATGCTTTAATTCCGTTCGTGCATTTTCCAATCGTAAATTGATGATATCTTGACTATCTTCGGCTCGACGATGTAAACGCGAAACAAGCTCTTTCATTGATGGTGGAAGAATAAAAACAGATACAGTGTCTCCTAGCATTTTTTTTTGCAGCTGCTTAGTACCCTGATAATCAATATCAAATAGCATATCACGGCCGGTATTCAATG
>NZ_JBHIQG010000849.1:0-559 GCF_042196425.1 Bartonella sp. AD328YNZD
AAAAAACTTTTCAAGACTTTCACTGTTTAAGTTTGACAGTAGGGGGGATATGTTTGTTTTAAAACTATCTACGGTTTGTTGTATCGTAGCAGTGTTTTCTAGAGCGGTTTTAGCCCCTATCTTTGCTGTACTAGAAACCACGTGGATGGCTTGGAGGGTCATCAGCAATGTTATGAGAGCCCAAGTGAGAAAGCCATGAAGAGTCCCTGAGGTTTCAGCAAAACGTCCAGCTACAAAGCCTCCCAAGGCTAGGCTAATCAGTGTAACGATAACAGACCCCACGCCAAAGGAGAGGAAAGAGCCTTCAAATGGGGATGAAGAAGTGAAATCCATTTGGCTTAAGCCTAAAGCGGCGACTAGAAAAGAGAGGCAGATTGAGGTAGCAAGAGCCGTCACCAGTCCCGCAAAGATTGCGGACCATGAAATGGGTGTGTGAAAGAATGGATACTTTTCTTCTAGAGATGTTTCTCCTAGAAAATTGGTATCGAATGGTGTGTCTTCAGGAATGCGAGTTTCCATGTTTTATCTCCTTGAATATGCTGGAGATACAATGCCTTTT
>NZ_JBHIQG010000850.1:0-559 GCF_042196425.1 Bartonella sp. AD328YNZD
TCAAGTAATGGTGCATCTTCAGGATAAAAAACAGAGACAATTAATTCATCATTTTTAGAACTTGAATTGACTTGAATGTGATCATAAAGATCATTGATGTCACCATTAATTTTGGCTATAGTAGTAAGAATAGTGCTATTTTTTATACGAGCTATCTTATTATAAAATTATGTAGGGTAGGAGAAGAACGTATAGGTATCTAATTTACGCGCATAAAGGCTTTTCAGGGATTAAATCTAAACTCAGATTTTCTCTCTTTACAGAGTCAGAACTGTATTTTTATCATAACGACTAGCTTCTCTATCATAATATTTCTTCACGAGAGCTTTCCAAAAATAGTACACCAGCTAGTTTGTTCTTAAAAAAATAATCAAGGCAATACTTTCGCACCATCCTCATTCGCTGTCTTTAAGGGTGCCTTTTGCATTTACAGAAATTGCCCACGGACTTTAGAAGCGGAGCCTAGAAAAGTGGGGAAGAGGAGAACCATAGGGTGCTGTGACTACTCATGTTGTCATGCTATAGAAATATTTGGTTTTGTAGGGTAGCAGCAGCCCCC
>NZ_JBHIQG010000851.1:0-559 GCF_042196425.1 Bartonella sp. AD328YNZD
CCAAGAGAAATGCTAAACATAAGCCTGCAACAATAGTTGTGATAAGTGGTGTGTCGTGGAGCATGGATTATTTACTACTCTTGATCAAAAAGCGAATGAATGAAAACGACTATATTTCTATGAGAAGAGAGGCGAGATGTACCATACGCATTAAAGGGCATTTTTATTTCACTTTGATATTTGCACGATTATTTCGCTCACGCCACCAATTTCCTAGCAGGAGCAAAATAGGAGCAGCAATAAAGATAGAGGATGATGTTGCAATAATAATCCCAAAGACCATGGGTAATGCAAAATTATGAACAGCACTTCCACCCCATATCGCCATGGGGAGCATCGCAAGAATTGTTGTGGCTGATGTAAAAAAACAACGTACAAGAACCTGATTAATTGACAGATCAATCAGCTCACGCAACGGCATTTTTTTAAAAAGACGCATATTTTCGCGCATCCTATCATAGACGACAACTTTATCATTTATAGAATATCCAACAATTGTTAAGAGCGCAGCAATGGCTGTTAAATTAAAATCAAATTGAAATAAAGCAAAAAAGCCAAT
>NZ_JBHIQG010000852.1:0-558 GCF_042196425.1 Bartonella sp. AD328YNZD
ATTTTGAAAATGGCCGTAAAATTTTTCGCCAATGTGCCATATGCCATACTTCTGGACGCAATGAAGCAGGGCGTGTTGGTCCAGTTCTCTGGGAGATTGTTGACCGCCCTTTGGCATCAGCAGCAGGTTTTGCTTATTCACGGGCATTGCGTGCGCACTCTGATCAAAAATGGGATTTTGTAACGTTAGATCGTTATCTGCGTTCTCCGCGTGAAGCTTTTCCTGGGACTATTATGTCTTTTCGTGGAATTAAAAATGACCAAGATCGTGCTGATCTTTTGCTTTATTTACGCAGTTTATCCGATCATCCTGTTCCTTTACCAATGGATAATAATAAAGCGAACGAGCCAAATTAACTTATACCATAGATGTTAATTTTAGAAAGAAGTCTGATTTTTTTGTAATTTTAGTTTCACAGTTTTATAAAAAGAGCTCTTATTGATGTTTTGTTAGGGGGAACGCCCCTCACGCAAAACAGAACACATTTAACATTGCATATTTACTCGCTTATTTTAAAGAGATCTTTTATAAAAATGCACTTTTTACACTGTCGTCTGT
>NZ_JBHIQG010000853.1:0-557 GCF_042196425.1 Bartonella sp. AD328YNZD
AATTGCTTTGGATTGACAAAAATAGAAACCACTACGCGATCACACATTGCTCTTGCATACTGTACTAATGCAAGATGCCCCTCATGGAGTGCCCCCATTGTTGGAGCAAAACCAATCGACAGACCTAAACGCCGCTTCTCTGAAGTATATCGGCGAACCTCAGCAATTGTCTTTAAAATTTTCATTTTCCCATTCTATTCAATTATTATCAGATCAACAAATTAACGCTTACATACCAAATCGGCGCTTAAACAATTGTATCAAATTCATGCGTACTGATGGCTGCTTTATATCTCGTGGCTCCCAAACATGACGCATAAGAAAAAATCCAGTTAGTATAAAACCATTGATTATGTCACTAAAATCAGCAGGACGGGTTGCTCTTTTCACAAGAAACTGTGGGAGAATGAGGAGCTTTTTTTTCCAAGGTTCCCCTGCTTCTTCACAAACAGCCCGTCCAGACTTTGGCGATACATAATAAAGCCTTTCCTGACGACCTGTTGCAGCACAACAAGATAAATCAAGACCAAAACCAAGTTCTTCAAGAAGCCGCATTT
>NZ_JBHIQG010000854.1:0-554 GCF_042196425.1 Bartonella sp. AD328YNZD
GCTTTTGCTGTTTCTTTAAGTGGCAAGCACGATAAAGCCGAAGATTTGGTCCAAGATACTGTTATGAAAGCATGGGCTAAGCAAGACAGTTTTGAGATGGGAACCAATCTTAAAGCGTGGCTTTTTACGATTTTGCGTAATGAATTTTATAGTCAAATGCGCAAAAAGGGGCGGGAAGTTCAAGATACTGATGGCGTGTTTACTCAAAATGTCGCTGTGCATCCTGCTCAATATGGATCCCTTGATTTGCAAGATTTTAAAAAAGCCTTAAATCTGCTTTCTGCTGATCAAAGAGAAGCCATTATTCTCATTGGGGCATCAGGATTTTCCTATGAAGATGCTGCAACTATTTGTGGGTGTGCTGTTGGAACCATTAAAAGCCGTGTGAGTAGGGCGCGTAATCGATTACAAGAACTTCTTAATGTTAATGGTGAATCCGATTATGGTCCTGATTCTTATTCCGCTGGGAGTACATTATGTTCATTTAACGGCTAAAAAAGCATAATAATTATGATCGATAGCCTTGTTTTTTTTATTCCCGTTATAGCTATTAC
>NZ_JBHIQG010000855.1:0-552 GCF_042196425.1 Bartonella sp. AD328YNZD
TTTAACAAAATCCCTAGAGAAAAACGGTTGGGATGGTGCTTGGTATCGACGTGGTTATTTTGATGATGGAACACCTCTTGGCTCTAAAATCAATGATGAATGTCAAATTGATACCATTGCTCAATCTTGGGCTGTCATTTCTCAAATGGCATCGCCTGAACGTCAAAAACAAGCGATGAAATCAATGTTGGAGCATCTCTATGATAAAAAAGGCGGATTCATTCGCCTTTTTTGGCCGCCTTTTGATAAAAGTACACTCGAGCCTGGTTATATAAAAGGTTATCCTCCAGGAATTCGAGAAAATGGTGGTCAATACACGCATGGTGCCATTTGGAGTATTTTAGCATTGGCTGAAATGGGACAAAACGATGAAGCTTATGCTTTATTTTCCGCGATTAACCCTATTAATCATGGACAAGATCCTGAAACTTATCGTGTTGAACCTTATGTGATGGCGGCAGATATTTATGCTGTTGAACCACGATGTGGTCAAGGCGGTTGGACTTGGTATACAGGTTCAGCTGGTTGGTTTTATCGTGCCGCAACACAAGC
>NZ_JBHIQG010000856.1:0-552 GCF_042196425.1 Bartonella sp. AD328YNZD
ACAGTTATAAATAAGAATAATCCTTTCTTTAATATAAATTTATTAATATAAATTTCTGTAAAAAATACTTTTGAATAACATTTCATTGATGCTATAATTTTAACTCATATTTTTGTTATTAAAATAATTAAATACTATTTGGATTTTATATTTTTTCAAGTTTTTCATATAATTACTTAATATTACAGGAACAAATTTCATATAAATGGTACTTGCAGATTAAAAAAATTGAGTGTAGGATATTTTTTCTTAAAGAATATTTCACTCATAAATTTCCATAAATTATTTAGAACAATCTTCTCCTTAATTACAAAGAGCATATTTCATGCAAAAAATGAAACTACAAGAACTTAAAAGCAAAAATCCCGTTGAGCTTGTTTCTTTTGCTGAAACATTAGAAGTTGAAAATGCCTCCCTTATGCGCAAACAAGAATTAATGTTTGCTATCTTGAAAAAACTTGCTCTACAAGACGTCGAAATTATAGGAGAAGGTGTTGTCGAAGTTTTACAAGATGGATTTGGATTCTTGCGCTCTGCTGATGCTAATTATCT
>NZ_JBHIQG010000857.1:0-551 GCF_042196425.1 Bartonella sp. AD328YNZD
AGATAATTAGCATCAGCAGAGCGCAAGAATCCAAATCCATCTTGTAAAACTTCGACAACACCTTCTCCTATAATTTCTACATCTTGTAAGGCTAGTTTTTTCAAGATTGCAAACATTAATTCTTGTTTACGCATAAGAGAAGCATTTTCAACTTCTAAAGTTTCAGCAAAAGAAACAAGTTCGACTGGTTTTTTGCTTTTAAGTTCTTGTAGTTTCATTTTTTGCATGAAATATGCTCTTTTAATTAGGAAGAGGATTACCCTGAATAATTTATGGAGATTTTATGAATGAAATATTCTTTAAGAAAAAATTATTTTACACTCAATTTTTTAAATCTGCAAGTACCATTTATAGGAAATTTATTTGTGTAATATCAAGTAATTGTATAAAAATTAAAAAAAACATAAAATCCGAACAGTATTTAATTATTTTGTAAGAAAAATATGAATAAAATCTATATCACTAATGAAATGCTATTCAAAAGTATTTTTTACAGAAATTTATATTAATAAATTTATATTAAAGAAAGGATTATTCTTATTTATAACTGT
>NZ_JBHIQG010000858.1:0-546 GCF_042196425.1 Bartonella sp. AD328YNZD
TATTGGAGGCTGTTTTTGTGGCTTTAGTCGCAGTGTTTTTTGCTCCCTTGATCGTATCCTCAAGATTGTCTGAGAGTTTTTCAGCCTGTTCTTCAAAGGTTTTGATGGCTTTTTCGGTTTTTCCCTCTGCGCTTTGATAGAGTTGAACAGCATGGTTGGCTGCTGTTTGTGCCTCCGCACGGGTCATGCCATCCTTCATAAGCGCATTGATGATATCGCTTCGATTAAATTTTGTCGTGAGATCTTCTACACGATCAGACAGGCGTTCACCAAGATTTTTTAAAGTGGTGCGATAGTGAGACGGATCATTTTTAAAAGCTGTTATCGCAGAACCAATATCATTGAGTGCAGCCTGATAGGTTTGTTTTAAGCGATTAGCATTGAGAGCAGGAATGTCGCTTTTATTGAGAAGGGTGTGCAATTCATTGCCAAGTTGGTCAAAATTGACTCCATTGTCACTTTTTGTTGTAAAAAACTTTTCAAGACTTTCACTGTTTAAGTTTGACAGTAGGGGGGATATGTTTGTTTTAAAACTATCTACGGTTT
>NZ_JBHIQG010000859.1:0-546 GCF_042196425.1 Bartonella sp. AD328YNZD
TCACTAAATGAATTAAACCCACATTCATAAGCCGATAACTTTTCAGGATCGGGGGAACGATATGCTACAATGTAAGGCATAATCAATAAAGCTCCAGCAATAACTGCCGAAACAATAATAAAGATCAAGACCGGTAAATAAGAGCTCAATAAATAAGCCATAACCCTCTTCCATCATAACGAAATGC
Organism: Bartonella sp. AD328YNZD; assembly: GCF_042196425.1. NCBI lineage: Bacteria > Pseudomonadati > Pseudomonadota > Alphaproteobacteria > Hyphomicrobiales > Bartonellaceae > Bartonella > Bartonella sp. AD328YNZD. The sequence continues at coordinate 188 of NZ_JBHIQG010000859.1, forward strand.
CTGAGTTTAACACAATGATTCAATATTGCGAGACCAAACAGACAAATTTAACAATCGCTCTATTAACTCTATTCATACTGCTTCAAAGGCATACAGAGCGATACTTTTCTTATCGGCATAGGTAACGCAGAGCAAAGAAAGACGCAAGCCCTATATCTTATAAACCATATAAAAAGAAAGAAAAAATATATTTATTCCCCAATCAAATACTCCACCACATTACTCATAGCATATGGATATTTTAATAAAGGAAATTTCATAAGGAATCATGAAATGGCGCGAGTGACGGGGCTCGAACCCGCGACCTCCGGCGTGACAGGCCAGCACTCTAACCAACTGAGCTACACCCGCGCATTTTT
>NZ_JBHIQG010000860.1:0-545 GCF_042196425.1 Bartonella sp. AD328YNZD
CAAAGTATTGTTAATTATTGTATCACCATGCAATTGAATTGTGCTGTCATTGCCACTTACAAATGCACCGCTTCCTTTTCCCTCTGTTGTTAAAGCAACATCTGTGGCATCAATATGCCCACCGTTGATTGCGAATAACGCTGTTTTGTTCGCGGCTACGGATCCTCCCATCATTGTGATGGTGGATTTTGAACCTTCTGCATAGAGTCCAACATTATCAGATGATGTAATGTTTGCATTGTTTTTCAAGATAATCGTACTGCCACCTTCTGCACTTGCTCCTACGTCACGTCCACTAAATGCCCCTCCTGAGATTGTTATTGTCGAATCATGGTCTGCAACTATACTGGCAGCTGCTTGAGTCACTGTTACATCTTTTAAAGTGACGGTACTTTTATCTGCTTTTATTCCAAAGTTTAGTAATGCATCGTCTTTACTATTCGATATCTTTACACCTTCTAGTTTGTTTTCGCTGCTGTTACTGTTTAAGAAGCCAGCACCAACTAGAGAAGTCTTAATGGTTCCTCCAGTCATCTTGATTGCAC
>NZ_JBHIQG010000861.1:0-545 GCF_042196425.1 Bartonella sp. AD328YNZD
TGACTGGACCAATCATGCTCGGCGCCTAAACCAATATTACGCTTCTCATCCCATTTCTCATGATACCAATTCAGTGCCTTACGCCCCGCTACGGTTGTCTCTTCATTAAACCAAACTGAAGGCAAAATCCGTCGCACTGCCTCGATACGCATTTTGACAGCACCTGCCCCTTGATTAGGAATGACTTGCGTTTCAAAACCCGCATCATTTAAAGCACTCTCAAAACTCACATTGTGCACACGGTCTCTTGTTGCACCATCATGGGGTAACACCATCAATGCCTTCTCATAGCCATTCTGACGCAACCAACCGATATGCTCCGATAACGGCTGTCCCTGTGCTTCGTAATAATCAAGCACTCTGATCTCTCTACCAACAAATTGCGCTATCCATATCGCCGTGGCATCTGCCTTAGCACCCGTGCCCCCAATGTCCCAAAAAGCGCGTATCTGCATTAAAGGGTCACGAGCAACACGCCCTATCCGCCCCTCTTGCTCGGCTGCCAACATTTCCCTCTGATAATAAGCGCCTTGAACTGCTGTAAG
>NZ_JBHIQG010000862.1:0-544 GCF_042196425.1 Bartonella sp. AD328YNZD
GATAACAGTGTAACTAAGCCATATTTTTTCATTGATTTTTTCTCCTTTGATAAAATATGGGCAGCCATTTGTCAGGGTCAGCTCCATATTCGTTGATAATTTCATTCATGAGTTCAATGTTTTTTGTTGTGCCGCTTAAAACGGCGATCTCATCATTCATTCCACGTAAGTTAAGTTCTGCAACGACGGAACTTTGTCCTTGTTTGATGAGAAAACGACGGGATTCTCTGCTTAACTCTGACTGTATCAGTTCAAATTCGCGCTCAGTAAGTTTGAAAGCTTCGACATAATCATTGTAATTTGCTTTTTGATTTGGAAAAAATATTTGGGTGGGGCATTGCTCAATGATTGTGTGCGCGATTGTTGAGTTCAAAGCATCTTTAGGGCTTTGTGTTGCAAAGAGCATCATGCCATTTTGTTTACGAATTGTTTTTAGCCGATCTTGCGCAAAAGCTTTAAATGAATCATCTTCTAAAGCTTTCCAGAATTCATCAATGACGATAATGATACGTCGCCCATCAATCAAATCAAGAATGCGGTGAAA
>NZ_JBHIQG010000863.1:0-543 GCF_042196425.1 Bartonella sp. AD328YNZD
ATTAGTTTGTTGCGGTATAATTATCAAGTTATGCCCTTTGTTAGAGTTTATAATATCTACTCATGGGCAACTCTTTTCTTTTTCATAAGAAGAGTTTTTTGTTTTGATCAATTTTTTATTTATAGCATTCAAACAATTGATGTTTTGTGATGCTGTACAATTTTTCTTCTTGCTATCCATGACTCTGCTGGTTGCTGCATTTCGCGGAGTTATGATCTCAGGAAGTGCATTTTCTGCCTCTTTTGGTTGGATTGGGACAGTGATCGAAGTGGTTGGGGCAGGTATTGCCTCTGTTGTGGGAGCTGTTTTTACTCCAATAGGGGCTGTCGTTGCTGCTGTTGTGGCGGTCGTCCTTGCTGCTGGTTTTGCTTTGTGGAAATACTGGGACCGTTTCTCTTCTTTTGTCAAAGGTTTTGCACAGGGGGTATCTCGGGCTTGGGGGCGTGCCTTTGAAGCCGTTATGCGTTTTTTTGGTGCCGATACTACCACCATAACCAAATGGAAAAACATCATTGCTGCTGCTTTCGACTTCTCTTCCCATTG
>NZ_JBHIQG010000864.1:0-542 GCF_042196425.1 Bartonella sp. AD328YNZD
AGCGATAACCTTGTCAAGATTGTTGATGAAACAGAATAAAAATAGACATGGGGGTGCCTTCTTGATGGCTATAAACGTATCATAAGATACATTGCTTAATATACATATCATAAAAGAGAGCGTTCCATAAAAGAAAGCCGTATCAAGTGATATGACGCGGCTTTCAAATAACGATTATAATGATAGAAAAATAATTATCCACAATGGAGTAATGAATGCATATATACAAAACGTATCATATTGCAAGCGCTCTATTGAGATATGAAAACTTATCAAAAGGAATGTATGATGCGTATGATTTTTACTCATTCATTTGAATGAACGCTTTTCATTTCTCTCAAACGTATTAATCATAACTCCTCCTTTGTGAGGGGGCATTTGAAATAAAGCCCATGATCAAAATGCTTCTTTTAAAATGTTTCAATATACTGACTTTAAAATTGAGTTAAGTGAATTCAAATAACACATTGTCTAAAATCAAACCTATCAAACAAATCAAAACGCTTGATAGATTTAACAAAACCCGTTTTTTACAGTTGCAA
>NZ_JBHIQG010000865.1:0-541 GCF_042196425.1 Bartonella sp. AD328YNZD
GTGACTCATAAAACCTATCAAAATACTCATTATGATATCTTAAAAGCACATATCAAATTTGTCTTTTTTCCATAAAATAAACAGAAAATTTCACTATTTTGCTGATCTTATCCTATGCCATGGGCTGTGGATAAGTACCTTTAAAAACTCTTTTGAAAAAAATTTATCCGTTTTTTCGCATTTTTCTGCATTTTTTTCACTATTTACTCAAAATGGATTTAATAAGCTTCATTTTGATTCTTTTGAAGAGAATTAATCAATAGAATATATTGTCATGGAGTTTATTCTTTATGCTTCGCCCTCATCATTATGATCATGTCTCTTTACGCTCTCTCTTGGAATATTATCGTCAACAAGCAAAATCACCCCGTGAATTGGGAACGCTGTTTGAAAACCTTGTCATGGTTTATTTGACGCAAGACCCGCTTCAAAAGCAAGAATACGAGAAGGTTCAAACCTATTGTGAATGGGCGCAAGAGCATGGAGAAAATGGAACTGATATTGGGATTGATTTGGTCGCTACAATCCGTGATGAAGGAGG
>NZ_JBHIQG010000866.1:0-540 GCF_042196425.1 Bartonella sp. AD328YNZD
AAGTAAACGCACACGTCACTGTTTTTGTGTCTATTCGCACAAATACACATAGTCATGAATGGTTTAAGCGTTTTTCACAAATTGTGCAGGAGTTCCGTGAAGTTATTGAATTTTACCGAATGAGTGGAGATATTGACTATTTATTGCGTGTTGTTGTTCCCAATATTGAAGCTTATGATCTTTTTTATAAAAAATTAATTTCTAAAATTGATATCCGTGATGTCTCATCTTCTTTCGCAATGGAACAGATTAAATATACAACGGAGCTTCCGCTGAATTATATTAAATTACATGAAAAGGTAAATGAACATAACTCTTAAGCGTTTTTTATATCCGTCTCATCATCTTTTAAGTGTTCAAACTTTCTTGTTCCAAAACCGCCATTTGTGCATGAGTTAAAACAGCAGCTTTGACAATTCCAGCTGCTATAGCTGCTCCTGTTCCTTCACCAAGACGCATTCCAAAATCTAGAAGTGGTTCTTTGCCAATTTTTTGTAAAAGTTTACGATGGACTTTTTCAGAAGAAACATGTCCAACGAG
>NZ_JBHIQG010000867.1:0-539 GCF_042196425.1 Bartonella sp. AD328YNZD
AGTTCAAAACAAGGAACAGAAATCACACGCGTTGGGATATTTTTTTCTTCTAAAACCGCATGTGCTTGTACCGCAATTTGCAATTCTGAACCGGAAGCAAATAAAGTCACTTGCGCTTCATCACTGGCCGTTAATAATTCATAAGCACCAAGCATACAGAGATTTTCTTCTTCATACTCTTGACGCAAAAGCGGTAGATTTTGTCGACTCAAAGCCAAGGTAGAAGGTGTTCCGCGTGCTTTCAAAGCCAATTGCCAACATTCGACTGTTTCCATGGCATCAGCAGGGCGAAATACAAGATGATTAGGCATGGAACGCAGGCAAGCCAAATGCTCCACAGGTTGATGGGTAGGACCATCCTCACCAAGACCAATAGAATCATGGGTCATGACATAAACCACCCGCAACCCCATAAGAGAAGACAAACGCATAGCGGGACGCATATAGTCAGAAAAGCATAAAAATGTTCCCCCATAAGGAATAAAGCCCCCATGAAGAGCAAGCCCATTCATTATAGCGCCCATTGCGTGTTCGCGAAT
>NZ_JBHIQG010000868.1:0-539 GCF_042196425.1 Bartonella sp. AD328YNZD
AAGTAAACGCACACGTCACTGTTTTTGTGTCTATTCGCACAAATACACATAGTCATGAATGGTTTAAGCGTTTTTCAAAAATTGTGCAAGAATTCCGTGAAGTCATTGAATTTTATCGAATGAGTGGAGATATTGACTATTTATTGCGTGTTGTTGTGCCCAACATTGAAGCTTATGATCTTTTTTATAAAAAATTAATTTCTAAAATTGACATCCGTGATGTCTCTTCTTCTTTCGCAATGGAACAGATTAAATATACAACAGAACTTCCACTTAATTATATTAAATTACACGACAAGACGCATGAACAAAGCTCTTAAGATTTTTTATATCCGTCTTATGATCTTTTAGGCATTCAAACTTTCTTGTTCCAAAACCGCCATTTGTGCATGAGTTAAAACAGCAGCTTTGACAATACCAGCTGCCATAGCTGCTCCTGTCCCTTCACCAAGACGCATCCCCAAATCTAGAAGTGGTTCTTTGCCAATTTTTTGTAAAAGTTTACGATGGACTTTTTCAGAAGAAACATGTCCAACGAG
>NZ_JBHIQG010000869.1:0-538 GCF_042196425.1 Bartonella sp. AD328YNZD
AACTTCCCTGAACCCTGCAACTCTGGTTTTTATCTATAGGGAAAGCCGAGCTTATCATTCGTATTAAGCAGCGATCAAGAAAATATATCATTACACTTTATGGGCTTTAACATGAAATTCACAAGAAAAGAAACCAAAAAATGATTTAAAAAAATAAAGGCTCCACTAATAGTGGAGCCTCTTAGAAATTTACTCTTAAAAAAGATCAAAATTTGTAAGCTACACCAACACGGAAATCATTGGTTTTGTAATTAACTTCAAGTTTTTCTTTTGCAAATTTCTTTTTACCAAAATCGGAATAACGATATTCTGCACGTACAATCACATTATCCAACATCGCGAAATCAATGCCACCACCCAGAGTGTAACCAATCATAGTTTTTGTCTCATCAGTTAAGTTTTTAGAAGAAACGACACTTCCGTCCTCACCCTTAACAGATATTGATACAGTGTCTTGGAACTGCCCATAAGCAATACCACCAGCGAGATAAGGCATAAAGCGATCAGCAGCAAAACCAATACGGACCCGTGTAGCACC
>NZ_JBHIQG010000870.1:0-537 GCF_042196425.1 Bartonella sp. AD328YNZD
AAAAAACCAAATTTTAAAGGTTTTGGGAGAGAGCCATTGGTAACATGACGGCGGAATGTTGAGACACTCATATGAAGTAATTTTGCACTTTCACGGTCAGTTAAAAGAATATCATTTTCTGTCATTCTAAAATCCTTTCTATCAAAAAATGGTAACAAATCATAACTATTTATTAACCACATTTTGGTTTATTTTTGAAGGTATTTTATTTATAGAAAACAATATTTTATCATATAAATTCTCATGTGATAATTTATGAGTCTTATTGAGAAAGAATGAGAGAGAAGAGAGCTAAAGTTATCCACAGATAATGGGGTTATGCACCCCATATCTTTAAGATTGACCGGTGACATAAGCCGCCCATTTCTCCATATAGACACGACGCTGTTCTAGATAGTCAGTACGACGATAAGCACGCTCTACTTGCCCCCCGACCGTATGAGCTAGAATGGTTTCAGCAACCTCATAGGGGGCATCGGTTGTTTCAGCAAGCCAATCGCGTAAACTAGAGCGAAAACCATGGGGGCAGGCTTCAAT
>NZ_JBHIQG010000871.1:0-537 GCF_042196425.1 Bartonella sp. AD328YNZD
ATTCAAGTCGACTCGAGCTAGAGAAGTTAGGCTACAGGACATTCAGAGATTCTAGCCGACTTGAACTTGGGGTTTTGAGTCTACTAGAACAGACCAAAACTCACTGGTTTCAAAGTGGGGTTTTGAGTCGACTTGAAAGTGGACATTCAAGTCGACTCATGCATGATTTTGGTTTTTAGTACTGCCTTAGAGTTTCTAGTCGACTTGAACTTGGAGGTTTGAGTCGACTAGAACAGACCATAACCTTCTGGAGTTTGAAGGACTTTTGAGTCGACTCAAACATAGAAATTCAAGTCGACTCATGTAGTCTGGACCCATTTTTAGAGTTTTGAGTCGACTCAAAAGTTCAAATTAAGTCCAGGAAGTTTTGGTCTGCATGAGTCGATTAGAAACTTGAGTTTCGAGTCGACTCGAAAAGGGTAAAACCTTCTGTTTTGAAATGAGACTTTAGAGTCGACTCTAAAGTGAGGAGTGGAGTCGACTCTTGCAGACCAAAGGTTCCGAAGTCGGATTGGGAGTTGAGAGTCGACTCCAATC
>NZ_JBHIQG010000872.1:0-536 GCF_042196425.1 Bartonella sp. AD328YNZD
GGCCATGTTTGGTCCCGGTGAGATGACTAAAAAAAATGAAACAATGAAAAAGGTTAGTATTTGATGACTCATTCTACTTTTAGCTCTGAGATTAATTGAGCTTCAAGATATAATTCTATTCTGTCAAATTTAGAGAGTTTTCCTACGCCCTGTGGAGTGCCTGTGTATATGATATCACCACGCCTTAGCTGAATGTAGTGACTTAAAAATGATATTATTTTCTCAAAGCTAAAGATCATATTTTTCGTATTGCCAACTTGCCTCGTTTCGCCATTTAACTTCATTGTAAAGGTTATTGGGTTGTTTATTTTTTCTTTGTTTATGAAGTCAGAGACGTATGCCGCTCCTTTAAATCCTTTAGATAAAAGCCAAGGAAGCTTTTTTTCTTTCAGTTTTGTTTGCAAGTCTCTTGCGGTAATATCAAGACCTATTGCTACGGCATCATAGCATTCTTCTGCTTCTTTCTCTGTGACCATGAAAGTGTCCTTTGAGATTCTGAGCACAATTTCAGTTTCAAAATGGATTTCTTTAGAAAA
>NZ_JBHIQG010000873.1:0-535 GCF_042196425.1 Bartonella sp. AD328YNZD
TGAAAGCAGATCAGATCGAGACTCATATCTTCTAGCTCTACCACGAAGTGCTTTTCTGGTATCTTCATGGCGTTTCTCCTCCTTGGGAATATTGACCATATCCCTCTTGGTATTGTCCCACCTGATATTGACCTTGTGGTTTTCCTCCATCGAAAAACGGTAACAAGCTAATGGCATAGCGAATGCGCCCCGATTGACCAGAGCGACTAATATAGTCGTGATCTTTCGTGACACTGGTGATTACCACTGATCCATGGAGAATGGCGCTATAGCCATTGTCACTCATCCAACGGATCATCTGAACGGGCTTGGCAGCACGAATGGTTCTGGTGATAGCATCAATGGCTACCCGATCCCCAAACTCTTCTGGAAACAACACCCCATGGATGGTTTTGGCATCATTGCCATAACCGGTAAATTGCAAACCGGGAGCCTCACCAAAACGCTCTAGGCAAACCCATGAAGCAGAAAACTCTTCCTCAAAGGATTGGAAATTCAGCCAGTCCACATAAAAAAGATGTGGTCCTAACATCAG
>NZ_JBHIQG010000874.1:0-535 GCF_042196425.1 Bartonella sp. AD328YNZD
AAAGTCTATTTGCTTTGGGTTTGTTTTCTGATTCTTTGTTATAGCTTGATAGGCTTTTTCTATTTGTGAAAGTTGTTTTTTTTTCAACTCAAGCTGTTTTTTTAAGAGCTCAATAATTTCCTCTTTTTTTAATAGCTTAATAAGCTCCAGATATTCTGCTGATAGAGCAGGTTGTGGCGTTGAAGCAGGTTGCGACTTCTTAGGTTCTTTTGGCTTTTTTTTAACTCTAGGTTTATTAGGACGTCTAGTTATAATAACATCTCTATTGTATGTTGAATCTGAAAAGCCAAGATATTTATTATAGATACGCCCTTCTATCTCTACTCTTTCTACTTTCCTTCTATCATACTGAACTTCTTTATTTGCATGTGCCAAATTCATCATTGCCAAAAGGGTAACCATTCCTACTATAATAAATCGCTTTTTCATCTGTCTCCTCGCTTGATTTCGGCAGGGACTGTTTTATTAATAGGCACGCGGTTCCTATCATTGGGCTGTTTTAGCTTTGGTGCTAATGCACAAGCCGATAAAAGGT
>NZ_JBHIQG010000875.1:0-535 GCF_042196425.1 Bartonella sp. AD328YNZD
TCTTTCAAAGGTGTGCATCATATATTGAAACAGATTACTTCGCAGCAAAGAGTGATGTTATCATGATAATTGTCATTATTACATTATGCTATAAGTTAAAAAATCATAAATTTGTGCTTATAAGAACAGCTATTTTATTGAGAAGTATTTTTATAAATTTATAAAAAATTATTTTTACACTCTTGCCATTCTTTTAATGCGCTTTATTTGAAAAATAGAATTGCTCTTTAGTGAAACTATTTTTGTTAAGAGATAAATCGCAGTATTTTTGAATGGAGAGAACGGTATATTTTCAAAGTTTTGTGTTTTTATTTATTTTTTAGCTTGAATCCCTCTAGCTAAAAGGGTTGGGGACTTTTCTAGATTCGATGTTGTTGCAAAGATTTTAGGGCGATGCCGTAAAAATAGCGGTATCGTAGGGGGAGGGTTTTGTCTTGATTTATTGGTTTTTGAAGTGCGCAAACTGAGGGTTTTGCCATGAGTGTTTCCGCGCGTTGTAATGATGTTGAACTCTGTTGGAGGAGGTTCTTATGAA
>NZ_JBHIQG010000876.1:0-534 GCF_042196425.1 Bartonella sp. AD328YNZD
GCATCCTGAACGAGAATATCGTAACGGATTTGATCTTTAACCATCGAAGTTTATTCCTTTTATTTCACGTAGCAGAATGGGGCGTATTGATATTGTGTGATAGAATATATTTTAAATTAGCAGATTTTTTCTACGATGCACCTCAATAAATCGAATAAATACGAAACTCTATGGTAAATAATGTCTGATAATGTCTGAAAGATCAATCAACAACATTTAAAAAGTGAAGGCTTCTGTTGCCAGGTGCCTCCGAACCCCGCTTAAACCTGCGACGGTTTAAGACTCAATTTGAAACATTCACACCACCTTAAGCGGCGAGACGTGCTTCCGCATAGTTGTCATTTGCAACTACTCATTTAGCCCGATAACGGTGGTACAATGCCGAGTAAAAGAGCGATCTTTACACCCTTGTCGATCCTATTTCGCCCCCACCAAAATATAACTTTGCTTTCTTATATTTTGGTGGAGGCGCCGGGTACCGCCCCCGGGTCCAATAGGTTTATTTCACCGTCCATTTATTACCATAGCTGGTAA
>NZ_JBHIQG010000877.1:0-533 GCF_042196425.1 Bartonella sp. AD328YNZD
TGCCCTTCCAAAGGATTGTCCCCCTTCGGGAAGTTATGCTTTATTAATCGTTTTAGAACGCATTCTAACTATGAGAACAAATTATTGAGAAGTTTGGTTGCAAAAATTTACTAAAAAACATTTTTTTGCATTTTAGAGCTCTGGTTGTGCTCTTTTTCGGCTTTGCTCTTTTCGACGTTTCAGGTTTTGACGCAATTGTTGTGCCAATCTTTCTTGACGTCGTTTTGCTTTTTCATCTTGATGATTAATTTCATTTTGTTTTTGTTTTTGATGCATTTGTGTCATTGCGCAACCTTTTAAACAGTGTTGAGCTTCTATCCAAGCAACTCATTTAGATATTTAAGCATATAAGAAGCATATGTCATGACATAAGATACGTTTTCTTGCAAGAATATACAAATGTTCTCTTGCCTATTTTCTGACAATATGGCACAAGACAGCGCAAAGATTGAAAAGGGCTGCGGTAGCTCAGTGGTAGAGCACTCCCTTGGTAAGGGAGAGGTCGAGAGTTCAATCCTCTCTCGCAGCACCAT
>NZ_JBHIQG010000878.1:0-533 GCF_042196425.1 Bartonella sp. AD328YNZD
TTAGAAGCTTACCAAAATTAGAAATTTAGAGAAACTAAATAGATTTCTGCAGTTAATTTACCTTATAAGTTTTTTTGAGTATTTGTTTAAAGCTATAATCTATAAGTTAATCATTTTGTGTTGATGATATACAATCTTAAAAGGAATAATATATTGCGCTTTCTTTTCAAAAGAGAGGATTTAAAGTTTTGAAAACTCTTATTCAAATTGTTTTAATACTTTTAAGAAATTCTCTATTAAACAAGATTAGATTTTTCGGGATTACCTTTAAGAGATTATATTTCACAATTTAAAATGATAGCTCTATATTTTACAAAATTTTTGTTTAAAGATTAATTTTATATATATAATTTATCGTTTTGCAAGTTGGGTGAGAGTCCCGAATATCGTAGATTTTTCTCATTCCAAACTTGTTTATGTTGAATCAATCAAAATCACGTGTTTGCACATCACAAGTGGGGCCAACATATGAATAAAAATTGTTTAAGAAAGGAGCAAAAATGCCTATAATGAACCGTCTTAGGAGCTAAGGG
>NZ_JBHIQG010000879.1:0-533 GCF_042196425.1 Bartonella sp. AD328YNZD
TAGCTTGCTACAAGTAACCCAATAGGTAGGAACTGCGCTGATGAAGACAGTAAACCTATCTGAGAGTCGCTAAGCGAAAAATCATTCTTAAAAAATTCAGCTAAAGGACCAATCCCTTGAACAAAGAAGCAGGCTGATGCTTGAGCGATCGTGGCAACAAGCGATATAATCCATCTATAATAATTTTTTCTATAATTTTATTATTGCTCACTCAGCCCCCCTCCAATTAAAGTGTATTCCAATGAAGTAGCCTTTTTTAATAATGCTTGGAACAATAAATTAGGTATTTTATGCTGATTACATAAAAAATCTGTCAATACGATTGGTATGAATATGAAAACTAAGGAATATGCTTAATTTAAGGAAATACGCTATTATGTGTAATGCAAACTTGATACGCTAGCGATATAAGATAAATTTTACAAACATTGGCTCAGCCGGCATTAAGTGCTCTTCATAAAAGAAGCTATATTTTGGCAAGCTTTTTCAAAATAATTCTCAAAGCTTTCTTCAGTCACATAGCCCAGATGCGG
>NZ_JBHIQG010000880.1:0-530 GCF_042196425.1 Bartonella sp. AD328YNZD
CGATAAAATGTGGATTTTTAGTTGGCACTTCAAGCCCCCCTCCGGTTGCGAGCGCCCTCGCATTGGTATTCCGGGAGTTAAAGGTACTGAATCCGAGTCAGCTTTTTGCTTTTAGTGCTGAGAAGCACCTGGACATAGCAAAATCTCCCGGAATCCCGGGATATCCAAAAAAGTGGGATAAATTTATGTGTCAAGTCTTCGGGTTTTTAATCCCTCTTGATCGTTGCGTATACGACCAAAATTACATTTTAAGTGATAAAGTAATTTCAGAAGATTAGCAAGAAAAATCAAGAATTTTCTATTCTATTATGCCGTAAAACATTGCTCTTTGAAGGGGCTGTGGTGTGTTGGTTTGAATGTGACTTAAGGGGGATATGAATGGAATAATGTTGATTAGTGCGCTGTTGCTTAATCAGAAATTAACCACAAAATTGCTTTTTGTTTTTTCGCTTCGAGCTCTCTAAAGTTTCTCAACAGAGTGTGTTCTTTTTCGCTATAGGTTTCTTGATTGTGGTGTAAGAGGGTTTCTT
>NZ_JBHIQG010000881.1:0-530 GCF_042196425.1 Bartonella sp. AD328YNZD
CAGTAACATTGAGAGTTAGCAAATATAATATGATGGTGTTGCCCCTTAGCTTGTTACTCCATAACCGAAAAGATGGTGGTGCTTAATGGCTTTATCCTTATACCATTCATAAGCGACATCGGAAACAAGAAGTACTGAGAAATATTTTTTTAACAAATGCGTAAATATGCAATACAAATATATTCTGTTTTACGTGGAAGACATATGGCTTCATTAAAAAATATCAGAAATAAAAGGATAAGCTTAATCCATTATTTAAAAGATATAACTGTAACTGCTTTTGAAATGCGTAAAATCGAATAAAAAATGACAGTAAAGATGGATGTTGATTTTCCCCTTTACAACTTCATATTCTCCTCCAGTTAGGCTGTTGACTTGTTTTAATAGATTACCCCCAAACAGATATATACAATATGCTTGCTCCATACATAAAAAATCTACGAACACACAACCCACCACCTGTATAAAAAGGCAATTCAGCATACTTTAAAATACCACTTTTTCCATACAAACACTGTTGCTATATGTAG
>NZ_JBHIQG010000882.1:0-530 GCF_042196425.1 Bartonella sp. AD328YNZD
GCACTATTCCAAACCCATTTTTTGACATCAGGTGTCATCGCTATAGCGCTATATTGCTGATAAATAAACGCATAAGGCCCTTTTTGCATCAGTTCACGTTGTAAATCAGCATAAAGTTGCGCCCGTTTTTGCGGATCTTTTTGAAACAATGCCTCTTCAACTTTTTTATTCATCTCGGCATCAAAATATCCATGCTTCCAACTAGGATAGGCGGTATTTTTTGCCTCAAACCGATTATCAGGATTATAAACAAGACGTGAAGCCATTGTATGGGGATCCGCAGAATCGTTATTCCATCCGATAAAAGCCGTATCAAAAGCCCGTGCATTCACTTTTGAAAACAACTGTGTACCTGCCACACGTTCAATTTTAAGACGCACCCCTGCCTGTGCAGCACTATCTTGAAGTGACTGAGCAAGTAACAAAGTATAAGGAGCATTTAAGACAAGAAAATTTGCCTCAAATCCATTCGGATAACCGGCCTCTGCTAAAAGCTGCTTGGCTTTTGCAACATCAAATGTAAAGGGTTG
>NZ_JBHIQG010000883.1:0-530 GCF_042196425.1 Bartonella sp. AD328YNZD
TTTACTTTACGTGATATTCATCAAAGAAGTTGGATCGGTTTAACAGATAATAGAGCCGTTAAGCAAGCTTTAGAGCTTTTATGCCGTTGTAACTATATACGTGAAATCTCTGGAGACAAGAGCTCACAAGGCGGTCACCCTACCATACGCTATGAATGGAATCCCTTAGTGACAAGCCATAAGACATCACACTGAGGCAATTTGGAAATCTTATAGAACATTAACAATATAACAGTGAACTCTTCAAAGCACTCCCCATTATGAGTTTTGGGGGGCTTTTTGTACGTATTATTTTATTTTTTTAATTAGAAATAAAAGTTATTATATTTCAATATGTTAATGTTTTAAAGAAACAACCTATATTAAATACAATCCGTAAATACAATCTATAATATATATTTAAAGGAGTTTTGTAGGGGGGGTGGGGGTTTTAAGAACCTACAAAACCTATCTATAAAACCTATCAAATTACTCATTCTGATATTTTAAAGTACATAGTACATTTATTTTGATTAATCCGTGAAATGAAT
>NZ_JBHIQG010000884.1:0-530 GCF_042196425.1 Bartonella sp. AD328YNZD
TTACTCTTTTTAATATTTTATTATAATCTGTAATTGGTAAATTCAAAATACAGCTCTAAGGCTAAGTGTTTTATATCTATCGAAGTGACTGTTGTTATATCTAACTGTTTGGACAACAAGTGTATACCAATAGACATGAAAGAATTAAGAAAAACAGGGGATAGATCAGGAAATAAACAATGTTTTTTTGAACAGAAGTCTATGCTTGTGGAAAGAGTTTTAAAATCAAACTTTTAATCTGTTGCAAAATGAGGCTGTTATTACGTTTTTGATATTTTTTAGATGGCTTCCCCAAAGAGGCGCTATCAGAACGTAAAAAAATATTAGAAACACTCTGTAAAGTATGTCCTTTGTAGAGGCATGTTGCAAAATCTTATTTCCGAATCTTTATTTACGCATCCCGTACCTTGGAAGAATACGATAATTCAATAATTTATTTATACTATAAAATTGAATGGTGGGCGTGACAGGGATTGAACCTGTGACCCCTACGATGTCAACGTAGTGCTCTCCCGCTGAGCTACACGCCC
>NZ_JBHIQG010000885.1:0-529 GCF_042196425.1 Bartonella sp. AD328YNZD
ATGATACGTTTTTAAAAACGCTTGCTAAAAATTTAGTAAATGATAGGCAGGCATTATATAGATACTATCATCACAATGTTATGTCTTATCAAACCGAAAGCATTTCAATGATATAACGCAAGCAAGCGAGAAAAAACGTTTTAAAAGTTACAGTTTAAAAATACAAAACCAAATGAGCTCTCTCAAAATTTGGGGGCACCTATTGAAAAAAAAATGAGGCAGAAAAATTCAAAACCATTGTAACATCTAAGGCATGGGATTTTACTCAATTTTGTGTCAAAAGCTATAATGTTTAAAGATGGCTATTCCAAAGATAATGCTTCCAAAATTGAGTTGATTGATTTTGCCAACTCAAATTTGAGCTGGTTAATTTGCAAAGAAGTTACATTTGAGTGCAAAATGAAAAGATACTTATGAAAGCCTTATTGAGAAGACATTCATTTAAGATGCATTTTCTTTTGATAAGTTTTCATATTTCTAAATAGAGCCCTTGCAATATGATACGTTTTGTATATATGCATTCATTACT
>NZ_JBHIQG010000886.1:0-528 GCF_042196425.1 Bartonella sp. AD328YNZD
GTTTCCCTTGCCTCCAAATCCCATTTTGGAACCAAGGCCTCCCAACATTTTTCCCATCAAACCACTTTTTCCTTTACCACCCATGGCTTTCATCATGTCAGCCATTTGGCGATACATCTTCAAAAGTTTATTAATATCAGCCGCCGTTGTACCAGACCCCTTAGCAATTCGTTGTTTACGGCTATGTTTTAAAAGCTCTGGATTTGCACGCTCTTGAGGTGTCATAGATGAAATAATAGCCAATTGGCGATTAAACAAACGATCATCAAGCCCTGCAGCCGCAATTTGCTCTTTGACCTTCCCCAATCCTGGCAACATGCCCATAATACCGCCCATTCCACCAAGTTTTTTCATTTTCTGCAACTGTTCAGCAAGATCATTCAGATCAAATTTTCCGGCTTGCATTTTTTTTGCAAAAGCAGCGGCTTTCTCATGATCCATTGTTTCAGCAGCTTTTTCAACCAAAGAAACAATATCCCCCATTCCGAGAATACGATCAGCAATACGACTGGGATGAAATTCTTCTAA
>NZ_JBHIQG010000887.1:0-524 GCF_042196425.1 Bartonella sp. AD328YNZD
AACACGCCCTGCTTCATTGCGTCCAGAAGTATGGCATATGGCACATTGGCGAAAAATTTTACGGCCATTTTCAAAATTGCCTTGTTGAAGTCGGCTATTTAGTGATAGGGAAACATCAGGTGCTTTTTGTTTTTCTTTAAATATATCGTTCTTGGTAACTGTATGATAATATTGAACTGATGTAGGATGATCATAAACTATATTGCTGAGTGTGGAAATTCCCACAACAATGACCAACACACATAAACAAGCAAAAACAAAATAGATAACTCTCCAGCGATTCATAAAAACTCAAATGTTCATGGTTTCATTACCATTTTTAGTATAAGCTTTTTCTTTATAACACACAACATCCTAAATGCATCACAGACGACGTTTGGAATCTTGCAATGGCTCTTGAACCAATTATTCTTATCCCTGCCCGTATGGGCTCAACCCGTCTACCTCAAAAAGCTCTCGCTGAAATCGCTGGAAAGCCGATGATTGTTCATGTCGCAGAACAAGCAAAAAAAGCCGCATTAGGT
>NZ_JBHIQG010000888.1:0-524 GCF_042196425.1 Bartonella sp. AD328YNZD
GTTGCAGAATTAAAAAAACTATGTGATCAGGGTGTACAAATTACACCAGAAATTTTACGGATTGCTGAAAATGCTCCCTTGATTCTTTCTTTGCATCGTGACCTTGATGCAATTCGAGAAAGCGGTTTATCTGGTTTAAAGATTGGTACAACAAAGCGTGGTATTGGACCGGCTTATGAAGATAAGGTAGGACGTCGTGCTATCCGAGTGATGGATTTAGCAGAAAAAGATACGCTTATGGCTAAGATTGAGCGGCTTTTGAGGCATCATAATGCTTTGCGTCGTGGAATGGGTGTTGTGGAAATTGATTCTCAAGCACTTTATGATGAATTGATACAAGTCGCGGATAAAATTTTACCCTTTATGGATTGTACGTGGCGTCTTTTAGATGAAGCGTATCGAGGAGGGAAACACATTCTTTTTGAAGGTGCGCAAGGTGCTTTATTAGATAATGATTTTGGAACTTATCCTTATGTAACGTCATCGAATACAGTTGCTGGGCAGGCATGTACAGGTTCAGGGAT
>NZ_JBHIQG010000889.1:0-523 GCF_042196425.1 Bartonella sp. AD328YNZD
GCTTTCCGTCACTTAAGAAACGATGACCATAAGTTAGATTATTGCTCTTAAGAGAACCAATTGTAAACGGAACAACATGTGTTTCGCCAATTTCTGGTCCGAAGATGCAAAGAATATTTTGTAAAGGTCTAATCCACTTCAAAGTACCACTTTGTGCTGAATCTTTTCCCCAACGCATAGATTTAGGCCATGGAAAGTTGCGGATAATATCCGGTAAAATATCGGCAATAATTTCTTCTGCAGCTCGACCTTTTTTAACAATTTTAGCAATATAAAAATGACCTTTTTTATCATCATGTCCAATATGCGCTTCAGAAACATTATTTAATCCTGTTGCACGTAGAAAACCATCAATTACATGCTGTGGTGATTTTATACTGGGACCTTTGCGTTCTTCATGGACATCTTTGGAGCGTATAGAAAGTCCGCGTACGTCCAATGTTAACCGACGAGGTGTCCAATATTCACGAGCGGCTTTATAGGTTAATCCAGCATTCACAAGTTGATCCGTAACAGCTTTTTT
>NZ_JBHIQG010000890.1:0-522 GCF_042196425.1 Bartonella sp. AD328YNZD
GAGATAAGTAAAATCATTGGCAACACCAGCATGATTAAGGGCGAAAACCGTATCGCCTCCTCCCGCAATTGAAACCAATTTTCCTTTTTGACTACGTTCTGCTGCGTGGCGTGCCACGGCAATCGTTCCTTTATCAAAGGGAGGCATCTCAAAAACACCAAGGGGTCCATTCCACACGAGGGTAGCAGCTTCATCAATTGCAGCATTGATATGCACAATAGAACGTGTACCAATATCCAATATCATGCCATCTTGTGGAATATCTTCAATATCATAGAGACGATGTGGTGCATTTTTTTCAAAGCGAAAGCCAACAACAGCATCTACCGGAAGCAGAAGCTTACATTGACACTCTTGCGCTTTTTTAATGATTTTTTTAATCGTTTCCATCAATGTATGTTCACAGAGTGATTTTCCAACATGAACACCTTGCGCCGCTAAAAAACTGTTGGCCATGCCCCCACCAATAACCAAAGAGTCGACTTTTTCCACCAAATGATTGAGCACAAAAAGCTTACTAGA
>NZ_JBHIQG010000891.1:0-521 GCF_042196425.1 Bartonella sp. AD328YNZD
AAAGTCACCGCATCAAACATTTACAACATACTCAATAAAACTACAAAAGGATTGCCTACGAGCAAATATGAAGACTACAAAATCAAACTCATAACAGAACGCTTAACAAGAGAAACAAGCCCCTATTATGAAACTGAAGATATGAGATGGGGTATCGAACATGAAGAAGATGCCTTGAGAGAATATGGCTTCATTCATGATGCCGATATAACAAAATGCGGCTTTATCCAACACCCCACAATAGAAATGGCGGGGGCTAGTCCTGATGGTCTCATTGGAGAAGACGGTTTAATCGAAGTCAAATGCCCGAGATCAGTAACACATATGCGCTTTTGTATAGGTGACGAAATCAAACCAGAATATCACGCACAAATGCAATTCCAAATGGCTTGTACAGGACGAAAATGGTGTGATTTCGTAAGTTATGATCCACGTTTTACGGGAGAATTCTTTCACTTGCGCATGAAAGTCAAGCGTGTTCTCCGTGATGATCAACAAATTGAACAGATCAATCAAGCTGT
>NZ_JBHIQG010000892.1:0-520 GCF_042196425.1 Bartonella sp. AD328YNZD
AGAGCCTCTGTTATTTTCTGTTGCTATATTATCACACAACACATAATTTATTGTGGATATGAAAAGATATTCTTCAGGTTTTTTAAAAAATATTATTCATAAGCAATAAACAATAATTATATTTAAAATCAATAAGTTATTACATTATACAGCTTACGGTTTCTCGTACAAAATCAAGCTATGAAGCATTTTTTTCTGGGATAAGCCCTCCATTTTCTGTAACTGTATCATTTTTACTACAGCTTTTCTTTCTGTAATCTTGTAGCACTGTGCTCATAAATAAATTAGGAGCAAAGTTTATGAATATAAAATCTTTAGTAACAACTTCTGTTATCGCCATGGCAGCGGCTTCTGCAGCACAAGCTGCTGATGTTATCATTCCTCGTGAAACAGCCCCAGCAGTCATCGCAGCCCCTTCATTTTCTTGGACAGGCTTTTATATCGGTGGTCAGATTGGTGGTTTTTCAAGTAAAGTTGAATTAAAAGATAAAGATAAAGATACTTCAGTTTTTAAAGACTT
>NZ_JBHIQG010000893.1:0-520 GCF_042196425.1 Bartonella sp. AD328YNZD
CGTATTATACGTACAATATGTATTATGTAAAGATATTTTACGGCATTAACTACCTCCCCGCCTCAAGGCGAGGAGATAAAATCATGTTTTTAACTTAAGCTACTTTTGCAACAGGGCTTACTAAAACTCGCTTGGCTTCTTCAACAAGAGTTTTATAATGTTTGCTCTCTTCTGCTAATGTAAAGGCTTTAACAAGATGCATGTGAAGCGGTCCATAAATATAAACAGCTTTTTCAGTAGGTCCCATTTCATCCCAGTTGCTTGGAAAATCAAAGCGTGTATCACGATCATTATCAATTAATTGGTTTTTTAAATCATAGAAAGCTTTGACGAGGGCTTTTTTGAATGCACGCACCGTATCATTGTTACGCATATAGGTCATGAGTAGAGTGGCTTGTGGTTCGTTGAGAATAGCAATTACTCTTTTCTGTCTTCCGCCTTTGGTCCCAAAGGGTGAGATTTCAAATCCAACCCTTCCAAATTCTTCAAAGTCTTCAATGTTTTGACGTACCAGCTTTAT
>NZ_JBHIQG010000894.1:0-517 GCF_042196425.1 Bartonella sp. AD328YNZD
AAGGTTCGAAAGATGCGGTTAATGGTGGACAACTTTGGGAAACCAATGAACGTATCACTGGTGTTGAAAAAGATGTTAAGCATATTTCAAATAGAGTTGATAACATTTCCAATACCATTGCTGATATTGGTGATACAGTTCTCAATATTAATGGTAAAGTTGATAACATCAATAATAGAGTTGACAACATTGAAGAGGATGCGGTTCGTTATGATAGAGATGAAAACGGCAAAAAGACCAATAAAATCACATTAGCGGGTGGTGATGCCAGTGAACCTGTTCTGATTGATAATGTCGCTGATGGTAAAATTGAGAAAGGTTCGAAAGAGGCTGTAAATGGTGGACAACTCCATGATTATACTAAAGAACAGATGAAGATTATTCTTGATGAATCCAAGCAGTATACAGATCAACGGGTTAATAATATTGTGATTGATGCGATTGATGATGCTGTTGATCGGGCTAAGCAATATACAGATATGAAGTTTGATGTTTTAAACTATAGTATTGAGAGTGT
>NZ_JBHIQG010000895.1:0-515 GCF_042196425.1 Bartonella sp. AD328YNZD
GGATTTTTTGCCTCCTGTAGCGTTAAACCGAAGCGCTTTGCACGCATTTCTATTGCCAATTTATCAACGGCTTCACGGGGTGCTTTTGCACGTGATATACGACCATTGGCTTCTCTTACCTGCCCTGCTATTTTAGGGCGTCCCCTCTTTTTGTTGCTTTTCATAACACCGCTTTTTATTTAAAAAGGAACGCTATCATTCATAACGGTATGAGATGTATCAAGAGGTCTGTGAAAGCTTCTGTCATAAGGTGATGACTGCTCTTGATTATCATCATTTTTGCCATCTAAAAGCTTTAAATCGCCTTTGTACTTAGGCAAAATGATTTCTGTTACAAACCGTTCAATACCGTTTTTATCTTGCCATTTACGCGTTTGAAGCTGTCCCTCGATATAAACTTTGCTGCCTTTGACAAGATATTGATTTATAATGATAATCTAGCATTATTCATATGGAATTAAAGACCAGAATAACGTAAGATTCTCTCATTTCAAATCTGTTTATCTTGAATCAAT
>NZ_JBHIQG010000896.1:0-515 GCF_042196425.1 Bartonella sp. AD328YNZD
CTCAGACAACCAATCTACAATTTTACCTTTGCCTTCATCACCCCATTGTGTACCGACAACAACTACATTGGCCATAACTTTCTCCGTCGTGTTTGGTCAAAAAAACCAGCATTCAAAAACAAATGCTTCCTTATAACGAAACCTTAGAGCAAGTGCGACTCCTCATTTCAGATTTTTTTCAATCTTCAAGTGATTAAATTTTACAATTTATGATAATAAAAATAAACAAATACCAAAATATTCTCAATCTGTCATTTTTGCCACAAAACGCAAAAAGATAGAGATTTTAATTTGTGCTTTACCTAACACCTGACAAAGCATTCATTTTCCCTTCTTTCTTTCACAATTCATGTAATATTCAGAAGCCATTTCTCTGACACAAGAATACGAAAGATCATCATAACCTCTCGTATCCTTTTTCTGTTTAAAAACGCGTTGCAAAAATCGCCAGTAATTATTTAAAGCTGTGCTTTTTCAACTTGGAACGCCCATTCAAGCCATTGTGTTAAAATTTC
>NZ_JBHIQG010000897.1:0-514 GCF_042196425.1 Bartonella sp. AD328YNZD
ACAAGAGCTTGTTTACGTTCAGCTGTAATCGACATCGTATTATCCTTTCCAAAAACGAAGAAACATAAAGTCACCCATAGCCGAGATGTCGTTCAGCAAGGGTCTGTGAGAAAACAGGAAAAGTCGAAGACTCTTACCTATTTTCGTTCTTATATAGGAAAGAAGGTTAAAATACTAGTCCTTAACAGCATTTTGAAGTCTTTCTTTAAATAAAAGCTTTTGTTTTGAAATATTGATTTAAATAGAGTTTTATGAGAAGTTTTTTAAAGAATTATGCATCCTTTTGATACAAAGATTATGAGCGTGTATGTGGTAACAAAAGTGATAAATACCGATTTGGAGGAAAAAGATGCAGAGCATTTCAACATTAAAACTTTTTCGTAATTCGGTATTTCGAAATTTATGGTCATCTACTCTTATTTCTAATTTAGGGGGGCTGATACAGGCTGTTGGAGCAGGGTGGTTAATGGCGTTGATTAGTTCTTCGCATTCCATGGTTGGGCTTGTTCAAAGT
>NZ_JBHIQG010000898.1:0-512 GCF_042196425.1 Bartonella sp. AD328YNZD
CTGAAGAAAAAGATCAAAATACTTCTTATAATAGAATGTTCAATAATTTAGGCAATATTTTACATCCCCATAGAGGTTCATTTTTTCTTCTCCATTTTCAAATATCTTTTTAAAACCAACCAAGCGGCATATTCTTGTAAGACGACACCTAAAAGTGGTCGCGTATAGGGAAAAATTATACGATCATCACCATAACCTTTCATCCGTATAGTTATGGTAGCATGTCCAAGGCTTTCTGCTTGATTTTCTAATGTCTCCAAAGAAGGCTCTAGGCTCACTTCAACCTCAAGCAGTGGAATATCTTGTTTACCTTTTTCTATGGGCTGAAAATATTTTAAAAGCAGCGGATCATTGGCAGACCAATGAACCTCTGCATGCATCGCTAATTGTTTAGAAGCAGTAGTAACTTCTGCACCAACCAAATATGGACGAAAATGATTTTCAAATTCTTCCACGAAATGTTGTTCCAAGGGTGCTTCTGATTGAGCAACCAGTTGCACCAAAACATAGGG
>NZ_JBHIQG010000899.1:0-512 GCF_042196425.1 Bartonella sp. AD328YNZD
ACACAAACAAAGCTTCTCAAGCGCCCAGCAGCTTACCCTGAGCTTCTTGTAACCTCTTCAGAAAAAGCTCTCGGTTTGGAAGAATTACGTGCTGCCATTTTGCAAACCATCGCATAAGAGAATGTATTCCTATTATTAATAATTTATTAATCATAATTACTAGCTGCTGCTAATGATCTTGTACTTCTCGTCAAGCATCTTTATAAATAAAAAGCCATTACTTGAAAGAATTCCCATCAACTATATTTGATAATGTAAATTATGCTGACACTTTTTCACTCTCCCCTATCCACTGCCTCACGCTTTATACGCCTCATTCTCGGGGAATATGGTCTAAATACGCAACTGATTGAAGAATATGAATGGGCTAGGAGGCACGAATTTCTAGCCCTCAATCCTGCTGGTTATGTTCCTGTTTTTCTTGATGAACACGAAGTTCCATTATCAGGTCCTCTTGTTATCTGCGAATATTTAGACGAAACACATGGAAGTTTACGACAAGAAAATAAGCT
>NZ_JBHIQG010000900.1:0-512 GCF_042196425.1 Bartonella sp. AD328YNZD
GCTTTATTGTGGGATGATGAAGAAGGAGCATTTGTTGCACGTCATGAAAAAGATGGGCAGAAGACAAAGAGCAAATTAAAGTATCTTTTGGATGGTGAGATTGCCGAAGGTTCAACGGATGCCATTACAGGGAACCAACTTTATCTCATAAGCAACCAGCTTGCTAATTATTTCGGTGGCGGTGCCAAATATGGGAATGGCAAATGGACAGATCCTACTTTTAAGATTGTTCAAGTCAATGCTGATGGCACAGTTGGGGAGGAAAAGAACTATAATAATGTTGCTGAGGCGCTTGGTGGTGTTACTGGCGGTATGGTGAACATAAATAACCGTATTAATGATGTCATCAACAATGTTGATTCAGATGCTTTAAAGTGGAATGATAAAGAAAAAGCCTATGATGCTGGTCGCGATGGAAAGCCGAATAAAATTATTAATGTAGCCGATGGTAAAGTTGAAAAAGGTTCGAAAGATGCGGTTAATGGTGGACAACTTTGGGAAACCAATGAACG
>NZ_JBHIQG010000901.1:0-510 GCF_042196425.1 Bartonella sp. AD328YNZD
GAATGAGAACGCTTGGTAACCAAGAAAAAGTTATCACCATGATTAACTGTCGTTGGAAGAGCCTTCAAAGGTACCGATAACACATAGCAAATCGTATTTTTGGGCGATTTATAAGAATAGGCTCCCCACGCTTCAAATTGATTTAAACGGCTTGGCGTTTGTGCATATGCCACTCCTGCTGTAACAAGAACCATTACAGATGCAGCAATAACAGTCTTTTCAAACATCTTCATTTAGCTCACTTCTTTAGTCTCTAACAAGATTTTCTTCATTGGAAAAATTCAACAAAAACTCCTCGATATTCATGTGTTATTGTCCTAATTCCTTCAATAAGCGAAATATTTTCAAACTAATCAAAATAGATTTCTACGTTTCATTATGACCTTTTAATCGTTACCAAAAAATAAACTTCTTATTCAATAACCACATTAAAAAATAACATCTTCATTTTACGCTACTTATTTCGTTTTTGTATAAAAAACGATTTCTTTAAGCTATAGAACCTCAAAA
>NZ_JBHIQG010000902.1:0-510 GCF_042196425.1 Bartonella sp. AD328YNZD
ACTGTTAAGATTTTAAGCATACTTGGAACCTCATTCTGAAGTTTTAAAATCAAAACCTTTTCTATTACACTCATAGTGTCAACCAGAGCAGTACAATCTTTATCGCTCATATTCTCATGTCTAGAAAATTGAGATAATGCCATCCACAAATTACATAAGAAGTCGACACTGGTATTCATTGTACACCTCCATGGATTTGTTCTCTCAAACATGCCAATCCTCTAGATGTGATTTTCGTTGAAGGCAGCACCTTTTCTGTACCATCCGGTCTTTGAATAGTGATAGCAGGGCAATCCATAAAGCCTTTCTTGATTTTATCCTGATAAGGTAACAGAGGCGCCCCTGGAGCACGACGATACACCCAATCATGTTTACGCAAATAATCGGTTAAATCCTTTGGTCGCACTTCTAACATCTTTGCTGCTTCTATCAAACCAAACAGACCATCAGAACGTTTTAGACCCTCAAGTGCCTCTGCTTTTGGTGCTAATTCTGCAATAACATGATCTT
>NZ_JBHIQG010000903.1:0-510 GCF_042196425.1 Bartonella sp. AD328YNZD
TTATAAATAATACAATTTTAAATTGTGATATTTTGGGATTCTGGCTTTACATAAAACATAGGGTGGATATATAAAATACAAAACGTATTTTAAATTATCACGCGTAACCAAATTTATTAAACAGAACGCGTGTTTTTTTGTTTTTAGAGAAGGGGAAGAAAGTTTGTAGAAAATTATGTTTAAAAATCATCTCTCTTTATGTCGTTTTACAACGGTTATTTTTTTCTTTGTACACAATGCTGATGCCGGTGGAATTCCTTCTGAAAAGAAGCAATATTCATGTAATGAAAGTGCTTCATTTTATCGCTGTAATGATGGTCAAACGCATGAAATTTCCCAGAAAACTTATCAACTTAGGGGTGAAAGTTCTGATGCAGCCCTAGAGGCATCAGGGGAAAATACGGTTATTGAGGGAAAGGCTATAATTATTAACGGTGTCTCAAATACAAATAGCCATTCAGAAACAAACGCTTGGACAACAGCTGTAAAGTCCTCAAATGGGGGAGGCGT
>NZ_JBHIQG010000904.1:0-510 GCF_042196425.1 Bartonella sp. AD328YNZD
AAGTGCAATACCCATAAGAATGCAGGAAGTGATTCCTGTCAGAATGGTTCCTGTAAGCCAACGAGCAGAGACCTGTCTGCGCTCAGGACGCAAGCGTTTGACGACAAGAGCAGGGTCCTGTCCGGGATCGTTTTTTTGTTGTTCGTTATCCCACATAGATTTTAAGAGTACTTTTCAATATTAAATAAAGAAAGCTAGCATAGCTTAGCCTGTTTCTACAAGAATTTGATTCTTTTTACAAATTACAGATCATGCGAATTCTCTTTATACCGCAATGTCTTTATAAATCGTACCTGTGCAGAAAAATTTCCTTATTAAAGTAAGATAAAACAAGCGTTATTATGATTAACCCATTCCTAGGGACTTCTTATTTTTACGCATCGCAATGGGATGCTATATTTTACTTTAAAGGCGCCATGCTTCCTTTAACTCTTTCTGTTTTCATGTTTTATTTTTATACGCTTCTTATTTTGCCTATAATGTCTTGAAATACAACCAGTTGTTTACAAT
>NZ_JBHIQG010000905.1:0-510 GCF_042196425.1 Bartonella sp. AD328YNZD
ATCAGACATTAATATACCTCTTTAAATTTATGCGATATTCCTTTTTATAAAATAGGATAGAGATGTTTCTTTAAAAAGAATCTGTAAGAGCCACACAATGACTGCTCTTCTTCGTAAAAATATACTACAAAGCAAAGTGTAAAATGCTGCATAATCTTTCTTATTTTGAAAGGTAACTCCCGAAACTCTTGAAAAACATAAAATCAAATGAAACAGTGATGATAAAGATAAAAACTGTTTTTATCTTTACTGATTTTGTATAAGCCCCCATTACGCTATATCTGGATTTCAACAAGACATCGGACAGATACTCGTGATACTTATACACCAATCCAACATAAAAATGTAAAAAACACCAATGAGAAAAGATTTTGCTTTTTAAATTTTTTCAAGAAAATCTTTTAGTGCTGCAAATGCCTCACCAGCCTTGTTACCCTCAGGACCACCAGCCTGCGCCATATCAGGACGACCACCACCACCTCGACCACCAAGCACAACTGAAAGAATACG
>NZ_JBHIQG010000906.1:0-510 GCF_042196425.1 Bartonella sp. AD328YNZD
TAAATAATAACCCCATTAATATCTGTGTTACGACTACTACTATTATTTGTGGCAGAGGCAATAAGCAAAGTCGCATAAAATAATTTGTTTTATATTATGCCATCGCATTGTATTCTATCCTGTTTGTTTTCATGATTTCAGAAACACGCTTCATGATGTTATTGTTAAACTGTAAGCACTATCTCTAAAAGCTTAAGCTATTAGAGGGAGTGACACAATTATATCAATATTTAATATCACCAATACGCCTCCTCAATTATGGCATATCTCAGAGCCAACCAAATGCAACAATATTTTTAACTTCGGGTGGCGCTTAAGCTTTTAGGTGAGTTGGTGACATACAACTAAACAATTTTAATAGAAGTTATAGCTTCGATCTCTTCTAATTCATCATTGGTGATACTTTGAATTATTTTTTTTCTAAAAAGTAAAAAGGTCAAAAATTGCACTTTATGTACAAAACTAAGCAACGTCATTAATAATTAATCATGGCTGACGCTTTGAATTTTT
>NZ_JBHIQG010000907.1:0-509 GCF_042196425.1 Bartonella sp. AD328YNZD
GGGATTTTTGTAAGTGTAAGATTCTCAAAGGATGATGATTTTGTATCAAAGGCTGTACAACAAATCAGCAGGGTCCGATGAGAGCCCACTTCTTCGCTCATGATACGGAGTTGTTCATGGGTCATGGCGCTCGTTGTGACATAAATATAATCCGTTTCCGTTGAATATCCCTGCATCCAATAATGATTTTCATCCGGCGCATAGGTAAATCCCATATGTTTGCACATAGCTTCTGAAAGCATCGCAGCATTATATTCGCGGCTAATAATCCATTGTCCCCATGGATCTTTCTGCAACAGAGAAGGTGCAAGGCGATAATAGCGAAATCCACCGCCACCTTGCCAATTGACACTTTTAGAAATTCCCCCTTGATCAGTTCCATCAATTACTTGTTTTAAACGAGGAATAATGTGTGTATGACAATGTTCACCGAGTTCAATCATAATCCACTTGCGGCCCATTTTATGAGCAACAGCGCCGGTCGTACCAGAACCAGCAAAGGAATCCAA
>NZ_JBHIQG010000908.1:0-508 GCF_042196425.1 Bartonella sp. AD328YNZD
GATATCGCTGGTATTTTCACAATGATTGTGGGTGTGGTCAGCCTCCTGCTCGCCTTAAGCTTTGGCGGAAAAGATTATGCATGGGATTCATGGCAGATTCTTGGGTTGTTCGCTCTCGCACTGATCGGCATTGTCAGCTTTATCATCGTAGAATCAAAAGCAAAAGAGCCAATCCTGCCAATGTATTTATTTAAAAACAGAACATTTACATTTCTAAACTTGATCGGCTTCTTTATGAGTATCGGTATGTTTGGCGCCATTACATTTGTTCCTTTCTTTATGCAGGGAATTGTCGGTGTAAGTGCGTCTGAATCGGGTACAATTATGACACCGATGATGATTTCTATGATTATCACAAGTATCATCGGCGGACAGCTTGTTTATAAAATCGGGATTAAACCGCAAATCATTGCAGGCATGCTGGTTATGGCCGGCGGATTCCTGCTGTTAACGACATTGGATCTCGACACGAGCAAGCTTGTCGCTACATCTTTTATGGCGATTATTG
>NZ_JBHIQG010000909.1:0-507 GCF_042196425.1 Bartonella sp. AD328YNZD
TTTGATAAAAGGCAGTGACATCTTTCCAATCCATTGCTGGTCTATTTTGCGTTTTATGACGTTGTTTTCCTAAGAGCGCGCGTGCTTTTGTTGTTGCTTGTAAATCAACATCCAAACCCAAAGCCGCAGCATGTTTGAGACAAATATTAAGACGGTTTAGTGCTTTCTCTGCTGTTGTAGCTTTTGTATGCCAAATAGGAACAAGCGTGTTGCGTATCTCTGTTTGGGTAATTTCTGAAATGGACAGACAGCCTAATTTAGGGAGAATGTAAAGCCGCAAGGGAGAAAACCAGTTCCCATTCTTACCATCACCTTTTAATTCAGCTTTCCGACTTTCAAAAGTACCCAAAGCGATATCTTTTAAATAATGGAGATTGCTTCACACTTTTATTTATTGCGTTCTTTAATGGGGTCACGACCTTTACGTAAAACAGAATGCCATTGGTTTGCCAATTCACGCTCTTTTTTAAAGAAACATCTCTCAAAGAGCATCCAAGCCCATTTCGC
>NZ_JBHIQG010000910.1:0-507 GCF_042196425.1 Bartonella sp. AD328YNZD
GGCGTTCTTGATCAAGTTGATAATTTGACATTTGTAGAGGATTGGGCGCGTGAGAATGGGGCTTCTGAAATGGAGATCTTGGGTCGTTTAGGTTGGAAGCGCGCATTGGACAAGCAAGGCTATGGCATAGCTATGCTTTATTATAGGAAGGAATTGTGACATGGGGAGCAAGACACCAACAACGACAGAACAGAAGCAGGTACAAACAAGCGCCCCTCCCACTTGGATGCAGAATGTCTTTAAGCGTGGGGGTGCAGATGCGTATCAAATGTATGATACAGGGATTGGGGGTAATGTGTATGGGGGACCGCGTGTTGCCCCGTTAAGTGCTCAAACACGCTATGGAATTGGTGGTCTTGGAAGTATTCCTCAGCATTATCACAATCGCTCTTTGATGAATACAATCTATAATCCAACGTCGGCAGCAAGCAATCTTGGAAGAGTGGCTTCTGGTGATATGGTTGGACAGAATCCGTCTTTTAATGCTGCGCTTCAAAATAGCTTAGA
>NZ_JBHIQG010000911.1:0-506 GCF_042196425.1 Bartonella sp. AD328YNZD
GAAGCAGCTGAAAAGCAACATAAACTGTCTGATTTTTTGTCTTCTCTTCTGTCTGAAAATGGAGAAGAAAAATTGCGTGCGCTTTTTAACTTAGCGCCCGATGAAACAACCCAATACCTATTGGAACAAATGCAACAGATTGCGCGCCTTCCTGTTTATGCTCTTAATCATTGTGAAATCAATGGCAGTCAAAGCTTCAAGGATATGGTGGCAAAACTTTCCCAATTAGAAGAGGTACATGATGAGACAAATATTCTCAATAGTATTTCTGATATTTATTTTACAACAAAAGGTGAGCCACGGAATTTCTCAAATTTATCTCGTAAAAAATCAGACGAAATTTGGCCTTTTATTCAACAAATGCTTGAAGATAAACAAAGCGAGCTTTCTATTCTTTTAGAGAAATATCAATGCGCAAAAGTTGCGACCCTCAATATGGCGGCTTTTCAGCTTTGTGCCCTTTATCTCAAAATTTATGCAAATTTAAAAAAAACCAATGGTTTTTT
>NZ_JBHIQG010000912.1:0-506 GCF_042196425.1 Bartonella sp. AD328YNZD
AAAAAACCATTGGTTTTTTTTAAATTTGCATAAATTTTGAGATAAAGGGCACAAAGCTGAAAAGCCGCCATATTGAGTGCACAGACTTTTACGCACTGATATTTCTCTAAAAGAACAGAAAGCTTGCTTTGTTTATCTTTAATCAATTGTTGAATAAAAGGCCAAATTTCATCTGATTTTTTAGACGATATAAGTGCAAAATTACGAGGTTTACCTTCTGTTGTAAAATAAATATCAGAAATACTATTGAGAATATTTGTCTCATCACGTACCTCTTCTAATTGGGAAAGTTTTGCCACCATATCCTTGAAGCTTTGACTTCCATTGGTTTCACAATGGTTAAGAGCATAAAGAGGAAGACGAGCAGTCTGTTGAATTTTTTCTAGTAATTGCTGATTTGTATCATCAGGTGCTAAATCAAACAGCGACCGCAATTTTTCTTCTCCATTTTCAGACAGAAGAGAAGACAAAAAATCAGACAGTTTATGTTGCTTTTCAGCTGCTTC
>NZ_JBHIQG010000913.1:0-506 GCF_042196425.1 Bartonella sp. AD328YNZD
TGCGTTGCATCCGAATCCATGCGGTAAGTTTTTCCAGGAATAATGATCCGTATCGGTGCTTTTTGTTTTTCTAGTGTACGAATTTGTACGGGTGATGTATGGGTTCGCAATAATTTTCTCTCTCCCATTTTATCAACATCAAAAAAGAAGGTATCATGCATTTCACGCGCTGGATGCCCTTCAGGAAAATTCAATGCTGTAAAATTATAATAATCTGTTTCAATATCTGGACCTTCGGCAAGAGAAAAACCCAACTTCGTATAAATGGCAATAATTTCCTCAATCACTTGTGAAATAGGATGAATGCGTCCCCTTTCTATAGGTGAAGAGCGAACAGGCAAGGTAACATCAACTGTTTCACGAGAAAGACGGGCATCCAGTGCCTGTCTTTTCAGAAGATCACGCTTTTGTGCCCATAATTCTAAAATGCGATTTTTTAATCCATTAAGAACAGGTCCAACTTTATGGCGCTCGCCAGCATCCATTTTTCCTAATTCTTTTAATTT
>NZ_JBHIQG010000914.1:0-506 GCF_042196425.1 Bartonella sp. AD328YNZD
AATGTTGGACAAATTCTTGAGACGCACCTTGGTTGGGCATGTGCCGGGATGGGCAAGAAGATTGGCGATTTGTTAGAATTATATCAAGAAACTGGGGATATACTTCCTTTGCGCCAACGTATTGAAAATCTTATGCCTGATGATAATCATAATGAGCCAGTCCGTCAGTATGATAATGAAAGCCTTTACAAATTGGCTTTACAGATGAAGAAAGGGGTTTCAATTGCAACACCTGTTTTTGATGGAGCACATGAATCAGATATTAACATGATGCTGGAAGACGCAGGATTAGATAGTTCAGGGCAGGTTACACTTTATGATGGTCGTACGGGAGAGCCTTTTGATCGTCCAGTAACGGTGGGGTATATTTACATGTTGAAATTGCATCACCTTGTTGATGATAAGATTCATGCACGTTCTATTGGTCCTTATTCACTTGTTACGCAGCAGCCATTAGGAGGTAAGGCACAATTTGGTGGTCAGCGTTTTGGTGAAATGGAGGTTTG
>NZ_JBHIQG010000915.1:0-505 GCF_042196425.1 Bartonella sp. AD328YNZD
CCACTCCAAATCTACGGTATTTTACGCAATATTTAAAATCATTTAAAAATACCAAAATATATAAATAAGAAAAATACCGCAAAGATTCAGAATTTTTATATGAAAAGCGAGCATAACACATGTGTTAAAAAAACCCGCTTATAAATAAATCGGGTTTTTTTAATGTAGCCTAAATTATTTTTTATTAACTGCTTCTTTAAGGCTTTTTCCTGCAGAAAACTTGGGTACAGAACGTGCTGGAATATCGATTTCAGCACCCGTTGAAGGATTACGCCCCTTCGTAGCAGCACGATGAGAAACTTCAAAAGAGCCAAAACCTGGAAGACGAACATCTCCCCCTGAAGCCAAAGCTTCTGTTACAGAAGCCATAAAAGCATCAACAACAGCACCAGCTTGCGCTTTCGAAACGCCTGCCTTTTCAGCAACGGAGCTAACCAATTCACTTTTATTCATAGAACATTTCCTTTCCCTATATTACCTGACAACATGACTTAATCATGTTATT
>NZ_JBHIQG010000916.1:0-505 GCF_042196425.1 Bartonella sp. AD328YNZD
CCCCCTATTAAGCGATGGGAAGAAAAAAAAGCAATCTCTCCATTCGTTAAAGTTTTTGCAATGATGAGTATGACAGGTGGTTTTTTATCCTTTTTCTTGATGATACATCCTCCTTTATGGTTTTCTTTATTCACTGGGGTTATATTATTGTTGATTGCTGTTTATATTGTAACGCGTCCATCTTCATAATGATGGCAAATACTTTATGAGATGCTCTTTTTAACTTTGACTTATTTGTAAAAACTATTGAGAGAGCGGCTTTTCAAGTTTTAGATATTACCTCTCCATATCCAAGATACCTATGAAATAACAAGCTTTTTTAAAGAAACTAATCAATTGTAGCTAGCCAGCAGGTTTTGTATATTTTGCCACTCGGTTTTGTACCAATTTATTTTTTTCAAAGTTTTTCTAAGATTCGTAATTTCTTATGAATCATCCATTGGATTGGGAGCTTAGATCTAAGATAATAATTTTTAACTTATACGGATTTTTTACAGCCCCCGTA
>NZ_JBHIQG010000917.1:0-504 GCF_042196425.1 Bartonella sp. AD328YNZD
GAAAAATGGACAATAGGATACTCTTTATCTCATGGTTTGTTTTTATCTTTTGTGTAAGAATTCGCAGAATGTTTGAAGAGCTATTTAAAACTGTAATGCTTGCAAAAAATAAGCAGGCTACAGAAATAAGTGTATATTTGTTGTATTTGTGATTTATCAAAGATGTTTAATGTGCCACTTCAACCAAATTTTTCGTACGAATTGGATTTGCAAAAACAGGGTTTTTTTCATATAGCAGGTGTTGATGAAGTAGGACGGGGGCCTCTCGCTGGACCTGTGGTAACGGCAGCAGTTATCTTGGATAAAGATCGTATTCCTAATGGGTTAAATGATTCAAAAAAACTTTCTTTTCTCCAACGAAATAGATTTTATCATGAAATTTTGCAAAGTGCATTAGCGGTTTCAGTTGCTAGTGTTTGCGCTCGTGCAATTGATCAATCTAATATTAGACAAGCAACTTTAGAAGCAATGCGTCGCTGTATTAAAGGATTAGCTGTTTCAGCC
>NZ_JBHIQG010000918.1:0-504 GCF_042196425.1 Bartonella sp. AD328YNZD
TCCAGCGCTTCTTGCCGTGTTTTTGCTGCTTCAATAAATATTTTTAAATTAGCCCGTGCCGCTTCTTGACCAATAAAATCATCGAGAACTTGTGGTCTTAAGGAACGATCTGGATCGTTAGGAAGGAGGGCGGAACCCAGAAGGCGTTTATCTTCATCTTTATGCATTGTTACCTTGATTCTAAGTAGGAGAAGAAAGCAATTTGAGACTATGGCGGATCAGCAGGGCAGAAGAAACAGTTTCCCCCTCAAGCGCATTCATCGCAAGAGCAAGAGCACGGGATGCATGCTCCCGTTCAAACCCTAGCTTCATCAACGCGGAAAGCGCATCATGCGCAGGTTGATTGGTCATCTCACGCTGAGGAACCGAAACAGTCTTGACCGCTTGTTCAAAGGGAAGTGTTTTACTTTTCAGTTCACCCACAATTCTTTCACTGACTTTTTTACCAACGCCCGGCGCTCGACTAATCATCGCAACATCATTTAAAGCGATAGCCTGAGCAAG
>NZ_JBHIQG010000919.1:0-504 GCF_042196425.1 Bartonella sp. AD328YNZD
TGAACGCAAAATAGGCAACGAACGCATATCAGAAATAAGTCGGTTGTAACCAAATGACGTGCCTCGCTCACAAAGCAAGACATTCGAATTACCACTGTAAACAACCTTTTTTAAAACATTCTCCATGTCCCACGGAGCTAAAAACTGACCTTTTTTAATGTTAATAACACATTCTGTTTTGGCAGCTGCTACCAAAAGATCTGTTTGACGACATAAAAAAGCCGGTATTTGTAAAATATCAACCGTAGAAGAAACAATTGTACATTGCTCTTCCGTATGCACATCAGTTAATATGGGACAATCAAACTCCTTTTTTAAATCAGAAAAAATAGCCATTGCTTTTTCAAGACCAATACCACGTGCCGCACTCAAAGAGGTTCTGTTGGCTTTATCGTAACTTGATTTATAAACAAACCCCATACCAACTTGATCGGTAATTGTTTTAATACGACCAGCCATTTCAAAAGCATGATCTCGACTTTCCATCTGACACGGACCCGCAAT
>NZ_JBHIQG010000920.1:0-503 GCF_042196425.1 Bartonella sp. AD328YNZD
ATTCTCATTGTACTGTTTTATAAACATGAAAAACAATAAATTGGCTTTAAGTGTGGTAAAATACGCTATTTTATAAATATTTACGCTGCAGCACATTTCACATTTTGTTTTTAAAGGGGTGGTGAGCAAATGGAAAGTTGGTGCTTAATAAATAAAGCATAAATTGATGTATGCTAGAGAATACCCTTCACTTTTTGATAATGATCCAAAAGAATTGATGCGTTTCTTTAATTCACCTCAGTGCTGTTAAGAAGACGAAAACGTAACACTTTAAATCTTCTTGAAAGTTTTTTGTCTAAGCGTAGCAGAAAGTAAAGCGATGAGGTAATATCTTATCATACGAGGAGAGTATTGCATTATTTTTGTTTTTCAAAATCCATATGAAAAATTGTATCAATTTCATCTTCATTGGAATGGGTGTTTCTACGACGATGCAAGGTTTGCACAATCTCTTTTTTTAAAACAGCATCTGTTTCACTTAAACGGTGAATACTGAGTTCCAA
>NZ_JBHIQG010000921.1:0-503 GCF_042196425.1 Bartonella sp. AD328YNZD
ATTGATTGGTCAGAGGGACAGCATCCTAGCAGTGTGAACACGAGCGCCCGTGTGATGATGCAGCGCGTAAAGGAATATTTATCGGATACGGGTGGTGCGCTTGAAGGGATTGTTACCAATGATCATGTTCAACAAACGAGTGTGATAAGACTTGCAAGCACCTCACAGTTTTTAGATTATCAGAATGGTATTGTTTTGCGCTTTATGGCGACGAGCAGGAATGTTGGAGCAACCACGATTGTCTTAAATGCTTTAGATGGCAAGCCGGTTTATAAAGCAACAGAATTAGGGGTTGGTCCTTTATCAGGGGGCGAACTCCAAGAAGGGTGCATTTATACATTGGTTTATAATGGGGATCATTGGCATCTCGTTAATCCTACCCCACTCCCTTTAGAAGAAGAAGAAAGCAGTCTTTATCCTACGGGTTTTATAGGAACGTTTGGCATGCGCGGGATTCCAAAGGATTGGTTAATTTGCGATGGGAAGGCTTATTTGCGTCGTGA
>NZ_JBHIQG010000922.1:0-503 GCF_042196425.1 Bartonella sp. AD328YNZD
ATTCTCATTGTACTGTTTTATAAACATGAAAAACAATAAATTGGCTTTAAGTGTGGTAAAATACGCTATTTTATAAACATTTATGTTGTGGTATATTTCATATTTTTCTTTTAAAGGGGTGGTGAGCAAATGGAAAGTTAGTGCTTAATAAATAAAGCATAAATTGATATATGCTAGAGAATACTCCCTATTTTTTGATAATAACCCAAAAGAATTGATGCGTCTCTCTAATTCATCTCACTGTTGTTAAGAAGACGAAAACGTAACACTTTAAATCTTCTTGAAAGTTTTTTGTCTAAGCGTAGTAGAAAGTAAAGCGACGATGTAATATCTTATCATATGGGGGGAGTATTGCATTATTTTTGTTTTTCAAAATCCATATGAAAAATTGTATCAATTTCATCCTCGTTGGTATGAGTGTTTCTGCGACGATGCAAGGTTTGCACAATCTCTTTTTTTAAAACAGCATCTGTTTCACTTAAACGGTGAATACTGAGTTCCAA